>JAPKZJ010000093.1 GCA_026393855.1 Candidatus Aminicenantes bacterium | reverse complement strand
TCTACACCAAGGCCGGCGCGGCGGCGCCGAAGAAGGTCGACATCCGCATCGCCGCGGACGGGCGCCAGGTGCTGGAACGCACCGTGCCCATCGGCGGCGGCATCACCGAGGGGCGCCTCTCGCCCAACGGCAAGGAAGTCGCCTACGTCTTCCGCGGCGAAATCTTCGTCGGCAGCATCGAAGGCGGCGTCACCAAACGCATCACCGACACGCCCGGGCAGGAGCGCAGCGTCAGCTTCAGTCCCGACGGGCGGTCGCTAGTCTACGCCGCGGAACGGGACAACAACTGGAACATCTGCACGACTTCGATCGTGCGCAAGGAAGAGCCCTATTTCTACGCCTCGACCCTCCTCAAGGAGGAGCCGGTCGTCGCCACCGCGGCCGAGGAGTTCCAGCCGGAATACTCGCCCGACGGCAAGGAGATCGCCTACCTCGAAAACCGCGTCGTCCTGAGGGTCGTCAACTTGGCCTCCAAAGAGGTCCGGACGATCCTGCCGGCCGTGCACAACTATTCCTATTCCGACGGCGACCAGAACTACAAGTGGAGCCCCGACGGCAAATGGTTCCTCGTCCAGTTCGGCTTCGTCCGGCTGTTCACCCCCCAGGTCGGCCTGGTCTCGAGCGACGGCAAGGGCCAGGTGATCAACCTGACGAAAAGCGGCTTCGACAGCGCCAACATGCGCTGGGGCATGGACGGGACGATGATGTACTATGACTGTGATCGCGAAGGCGCGGTCAACACCGACCAATCGGCCGTCCAGTACGACGTCTACGGAATGTTCTTCACCCGGGCCGCCTACGACAAGTTCCGCCTGTCCAAGGAGGACTACGCCCTCTGGAAGGAGCAGGACGACAAGGCCAAGGAGGAGAAGGCCAAGGAAGACAAGGACAAGGTCAAGGACCCCAAGGCCCCGGCCATCAAGCCGGACGAGGCCAAGAAGGATCTCGTCTTCGAGCTCGACGGCATCGAGCGGCGCAAGATCCGCTTCACCATCCACTCCGCCGACATCGCCGACCAGGCCCTGTCCAAGAACGGCGAGAAGCTCTTCTACCTGGCCCGCTTCGAGAAGGGCTATGACCTGTGGATGACCGAGCTGCGGACACGGGACACCAAGCTCTTCGCCAAGCTGGGAGCGAACCAGGCGGGCCTGGAGATGTCGGCCGACGGCAAGTTCCTCCTCGTGGTCGCCGACGGGCGGGCCATGAAGATCGACCCCGAAAGCGGCAAGTCGGAGCCGGTCGCGATCGGCGGCGAAATGGTCCTCGATCAAACTGCGGAGAAGGCCTACATGTTCGATCACATGTGGCGCCAGATGAAGCAGAAGCTTCTTGTGGAGGACCTCTACGGCGCCGATTGGGACGCCTACTACCCGATCTACCGGAAGTTCCTGCCGCACATCAACAACAACTACGACTACGCCGAGATGGTCAGCGAGATGCTGGGCGAGATGAACGTCTCCCACACCGGCTGCTATTACTCGGGGGCTCGCACGGCCCTATCGGATGCGACGGCCGCCCTCGGCCTGTACATGGATTACGATTTCTCCGGCCCCGGCCTGCGGGTCGCGGAGATCCTGAGCGGCGGACCGCTGGACAAGGCCGCGCTCAAGATCCGGGCCGGCCACGTCATCGAGAAGATCGACGGCCAGGTCCTGGACGGCTCGTTCGACCATTACAAACTCCTCAACCGCAAGGCCGGCAAGCCGACGTTGCTGTCGGTCTACGATCCCGCGACGAAGGCGCGCTGGGAGGAGTCGATCAAGCCGATCTCGACGGGCGAGGAGAACGGGCTGCTCTACCGGCGCTGGGTCAAGGCCCGCCGGGACGAGGTGGACAAGCTGTCCGGCGGCCGCATCGGCTACGTCCACGTCCAGAGCATGAACGACGCCAGCTACCGGACGGTCATCGAGGAAGTCCTCGGCTTGAGCCCCGACAAGGAGGCCCTGATCGTGGACACGCGATTCAACGGCGGCGGCAGCCTGCACGATCAATTGGCCGACTTCCTAAACGGGAAAAAAGTCTTTGACATCGTCCCTCGCGGCCAGCTCGTCGGCATCGAGCCCTACGGCAAGTGGATCAAGCCCTCGATCGTCGTAATGGGCGAATGCAACTACTCGGACGCCCACCTGTTCCCCGTCGAGTACAAGGTCCGGGGCATCGGCCAAACGCTGGGCATGCCCGTGCCGGGCACGGGGACGTTTGTGTGGTGGGAAAACCAGATCGACCCCACCATCCGCTTCGGCATCCCCCAGGGCGGCTGGCGGACCCCCGACGGCAAGCTCTGTGAGAACAACCAGCTCGAGCCCGATATCCGGATCAAGAACGACCCGGATATCATGGCCGCCGGCCGCGATCAGCAGATCGAGGCGGCGGTCAAAGAGCTGCTGAAGAAGAAGTGAACGGGAGGCAACGGCCATGAATCGCAGACCCCACCGCCTTATCGGCACCGCGCTCGTAGCCGCGCTCGCACTCATCGTCGCCGCGACCGGAGCGGGATGGGCCGCACAGGACGCGACACAGGCCCGCATCGAGCGGGTCGAAAACGGCCTCCGCTCGGTCGTCCCTATCAAGGGGGAACCCGGCCGGAACATCCTGGAGCGGATGAAGGCGCTCGCCATCCCCGGCGTCGGCGTCGCGGTGATCTCGGATTACAAGGTCGCCTGGGCCAAGGGCTACGGCGTCATGGACGCCGAGACCAAGCAGCCGGTGACCGAGAAGACCCTGTTCGTGGCGGGCTCGGTCAGCAAGCCCATCGCGGCCATGGGCGCCCTGCGGCTGGTCCAGGAAGGAAAGCTGCGGCTCGACGCCGACATCAACGACGCCCTGCGGTCGTGGAAGCTTCCGGACAACGCGTTCACCAAGACGAAGAAGGCCACGCCGCGCCTTCTCATGAGCCATAACGCCGGGACCACCGTGCATGGCTTCCGCGGCTACGCCGCGGGGGAGCCCGTTCCGACTCTGCGGCAGATTCTCGACGGCGAGCCCCCGGCCAATTCCGCGCCGATCCGGGTGGATCTGGAGCCGGGCAAGCTGTGGCGCTATTCGGGCGGCGGGGTGACGATCATGCAGCAGGCCCTGATCGACGTCGAAAAGAAGCCCTTCCCCGAAATCCTGCGGGAGAAGGTCCTGGCCCCGATCGGCATGACCTCCAGCTCCTATGAGCAGTCGTTCTCGCCCGAACGGCTGCCTTTCGCCTCCTCCGGCCATACCGCCGACGGCAAGGTCATTGAGGGCAAGCGATTTATTTATCCGGAGATGGCCGCCGCGGGGCTCTGGACCACACCCACCGACCTGGCCAAAGCGGCCATCGAGCTGCAGCTCTCGATCCAGGGCAAGTCCAACAAAGTCCTGAACCGGGAGACGGCCCGGCTCATGGTGACGCCCCGGATCAAGGTCGCGGCGGACCAGGACATGGCCCTGGGCTTTTTCCTGGAGAAGAACGGCGCGTATTTCGGCCACGGCGGGCAGGACGTCGGCTACATCTGCAGCCTGGTCGCCGGTGTGGAGGGCGGCAACGGCGTCGTGGTGATGACGAACTCGGAGGGCCGCGCGGGCGAGCTGATCGGCGAGATCACGAGGGCCGTCGCCCAGGAATACGGCTGGAAGGGCTACGTTCCAGAGCCGGTCGAAGTCATTTCCCTCGGCGCAGATCAATTGAAACCGTTTGAGGGGCGTTTCCGGCTGGATTCGGACAATGTCCTGACCATCAAGGTCAGCGGGAGCGCCCTGACGGGACAGGAGACGGGCGCGCCGGCCTTCGATCTACTGCCCGTTTCGCCGACCGAATTCGTGCGCCGGGATCAGCCTGTCCGCTATGCCTTCGATGCGTCGGGAGGGCTCGCCATCCGGCGCGGGAGCGGGGACTTCAAGGTCGAGCGGCTCGCAACCGGCGAAGCGGTCCCCCTGGAGCGCCTCATGATGGGACGCTTCGACGAGGCCGTCGATCTTTATCGGAAAGTCCACACCGCGAATCCCAAGGACGCGGCGATCGCAGAGGGGCGGCTGAATACCATGGGCTACCAGATCATGGCCCGGAAGCTCTATGCGCCTGCCGTCAAGATCTTCGAACTCGCCGTCGAGTTTTATCCGGAGTCCTGGAACGCCTACGACAGCCTGGCCGAGGGCCTGGCGGCCAAGGGCGATGTTGCGGGGGCGATCAAGAACTACGAGAAATCGATCGCCCTGAACCCCAAGAACGTCGCCGGGGCGGAGAAGCTCGCGAAGCTGAAAGAGAAGCGTTGACCGCGACCCGGAAGCTTATCGCTTTTTTCCTTTACCGGCGCGCTTGGGAGAGAAAACGTTCTCGAGCCAGGCTCTTGATTCGGTCGTCTTCTGGTCCGTATTGGTCCGCAGCTTCTTGTACTGATGGCCGCGGGAAACGAGCTGGATGGCCGCCAGGCTCCCGTCGATGCTGTTGCGGAGCTCCTCGACGACCCCGTCCGTCTCGAAGAAAGTGCAGGAGAAGAGATCCAGGTAGGCCCGCTTCTGCTTGGGAAAGACGTGCAGGCTGATATGGCTCTCGGCGATCATGGTCATGATGGAGACCACACTCTCCCCCGCGACATCCGTCCGGACCGCGTACGGCCTCATGATCGGCGTCATCCCGATCTTGTGCGGCAGATGGTCGAAGAGCTCGACCAGCGAGTCCAGGGTCGGGATCGTCCTTAGCCGCGCGAAATCCAGCATCAGGTGGGGGCCGAAATCGTTTTGCTGATCGATGCCGGAGCGCGGGAAGGCGCGGACGCGGCCGCCCCGCAGGGCCAGGTGGCGGGTCCGCCGCTCGGCCGGCGGAACGAGAAGGTATGGATCGTGAAGTGGCCGCCGGCCAGGAAGACGAAGGCGCTGATGCCGCAATCTTCGGGAATGACCCCGTTGTAATACGGCAGGACGAAAGGCGGCATGAGGGCTTTCAGCCCCAGCCGGAGCGGGATCTCGTCCAGCACCTCGTGGACGAGGTGGATGTCGTCGAGCCGCGAGCGGAAGCCGCGGAAAGCGTCCAGCGTAAAGTGATACATCCTCATTCCTTTGGTCGAGCGGCGACCTCAACTGTTATTATCCATGATTGAAGCGATTCAATCCAGCCGCCATTCGCGCCCATCACTTCTCCTTGACTCCGCTATGGGAGCGGTTTTATATTGCGGTCGAGAAGCGCAAAAGACTGGAGGCCATCGTGAAGAAAACGGCGATCGGCGGGTTGATTTTCCTGGCCTGTTTGATGCTCCAAGCGGGGCTGACAGCGCAAGCGCCGGCCAAGACGATCCATTACGGGAACCTCGACTACACCATCGTCGACGATCCCTCGCCCAGCGAGCCCTCGAACTGGGTGGTCCAGCTTGACGATAAAAACAATGTCCAGGCGGTTCGACAATTGACGAACATCTTCCGGACCGACCGGGAATACGAATTCTGGCAGGGCAGCCACATCATCGCCGGCTATGGGAGCGGGATGAGCGATTACGGCTGGGGCTTCGACTGCCGTTCAGACGACAACGACGGCTGGGGCGCCATTATCCGTTACCAGGATGCGGACAACTATTACCGCTTCATCACCGTCCAGGACCCCGGCAACGGCGGCCCCTTCCGCCGGCTCGAAAAATTCGTCGCCGGGAAGAGGATCGTCCTCGACGAGAAGAAAGAGGGATTTGTTCTGGGCCAAGTGTATACGATTCGGATTAAAGCCTTCGGCGGCCAGATCGACGTCTATCTCGACAAAGATAAAATCCTGTCGGCCAAGGACGCGTCCTTCAGCAAGGGCAAGTTCGGCATTTTAACCTATGCCAACGCCCCCTTCTCGGCCTGGAACCTCTCACACTGGACGGACAACAGGTAGACGTGGATCCCCGCCAAGCGTTCGTCTTATCGACGAACGTCGGCCGCGACCTCCAGATCGACGTCGTAATAAAGGGCCGACATCGGCTTGCCTGATACGGGCTCGATATTGTCCGCCCGGACGAGGGCGTGATAGGCCCCTTTCTTCAAGCCCGCCGTAGACGCCTTATTGACGAGCTTTTGGCGCTTGCCGCTTCCCTCGACGGATACCGAAAGCCAGGCAGGAAGCGACTTCGGGTCGATTCTCCAGGCTGACAAGTCCGCACTCCCTTTGTTCGTCACGGTGATCGCCCCGGTCAGGGTTTGGGGATCAGGGCCGGGCGCCCGGAGCGCGACCCGATAAGTGTCGGCCACGATGATCGGGGGGATCGGAAAATCGTTCGTCTTTGAAACTCTGACGAACGCAGCCTCGTCGGGGCCGGCGCTGACCGTCACTCCTCCGGTCAATGGCCCGCTTGTCTCGTGCGTCCAGAGGTTCCGGACGTAGAGCGCGTCGCTCGCCGCGAACCCGATCTCCTCCCAAAGGATCTTCTTCTCGGCCTTGTGCTTGCCCTGATACAGCAGCAGCGCGGCCCGGCTGCCATCGAACAGGGGCTTGCCAGCCCAGAGGCTGAAATTGCCGTCGTTCCAGACCACGTGGCCCTGCTTGCCCAGCGGGTCCTGATTGACCGCGATCGCCTCCAGATTGGTCAGGATCTCGATTGTCGCGGCCGACATGCCGCGCAAGTCGTTTCCGGCGATGAGCGGCGAGGCCATCATGCACCAGAGGCTGAACAAAGTCCGGTTCCGGGCGTCGGTCAAGCCGGGCATACCGACGATCATCATGTCCGGGTCGTTCCAGCGGCCGGGGCCGGCGTAGTCCGCCAGCTTCTCGTTGGCGAAAGCGATCCGCAGGGCCCGGGCCCAGTCGGCCGCGGCCGGGGCGCAGATGTCGGAGGTCGTCCGCCACATATGGCCGATGGCGCCGGCCCACTGCCAGGGATACCCGTCGCCCCAGGAGCACAGGCTGTGGACGACCGGGCGGCCCGCGGCGCGTTGGGCCTGCCCGAGGAGCGAGTAGGTCTTGACGATGTCCTGGCCTTCGGAATTGCACCAATCGATCTTGATGTAATCGGCCCGCCAATCGGCGAACGATTTCATGTCCTCGAACTCGTTCCCCTTGGTGCCCGGCATGGCCGTGCTGCAGGTCTTCGATCCGGCGTCGGTGTAGAGGGCATATTTAAGCCCCAGGCCGTGGATGGAATCGCCCAAGCCGCGCAGGCCGCTCGGATAGCGCTGGAGGTTGGGCGTGAGCCGACCATCCGCACCGCGCGAGAAGCAGATGCCCTCGTCGGGGCCGACATAGGCATAGCCGGCGTCTTTCATCCCGCTCGAGACAAGCGCGTCGGCGATCTCCCGGATAAGCTTCTCGTTTTGGGGCTCTTGGCCGAAGATGTTCCAGGGGTACCAGCCCATGGGCGGAGTCAGAGCCAGCCCATCCACATCGGCATGGAACTTGGCTGGGGCTTGCGATGCCTGGGCCGGCTCTTCCGGCGGCTTGGCCGGCGAAGCGCAGGCCGCGAGAAGGAGCGCGGCGGCAGCCGTCAGGGCGATGGCCAAAGCCAGAAATCGGAAAAACGGGCTCTTGTTCGGGGTCATCGAGGTCCTCCTCGTCGCAGCTTCGGACGGAACGTCGTCAAGATCAGGCTCAGATTATTCCATTTCCGGCCGACACGTCAAAGCCGGCCTCCGGGTTCATTGACACGGCTCCATGCTCGGCCCTATCATGCCTCAAGAACCTCCTCTGAATCCCGCCCAAGGGCCGACCCGCCTGGCCGGCGCCACTCCCGGGATCAGACGGAGCCGGTCAAGTTCATTCCGAGACGAAAGGAGCCGCGTCGATGAGAACAAGAAACAATACAATCCGGATCGTATGGGCCGTCTGCCTCATAGCGCTTCTGGGCGCATGGGCCACGGGAGCCCAGGACCCCGGCGCCGCCCTCGCACCGGGCTTCAAGAACCCTCCGGACAGCGCCAAGCCGCGCGTCTGGTGGCATTGGATGAACGGCAACATTACCAAGGACGGGATCAAAGCCGACCTGGAATGGATGAAGCGCGTCGGCATCGGCGGCTTCCAGAACTTCGACGCGGCGCTCGCCACACCCCAGGTCGTCGCCAAACGCCTCGTTTACATGACGCCGGATTGGAAGGACGCGTTTAAGTTCGCGGCAACTCTGGCCGATCAGCTGGGCCTGGAGATGGCCATCGCGGGCTCGCCCGGCTGGAGCGAGACCGGAGGCCCGTGGGTGACGCCGGCGCAGGCGATGAAGAAGCTGGTCTGGAGCGAGACCCGTCTTGAGGGTGGGAAGCCGTTCTCGGGTCTTCTGCCCAAACCCCCATCGACTACGGGGCCGTTCCAGAACATGCCTCGGGAAGGATCCGGGGGAGGAAAATCGACGCCAAACCCCGAATACTACGGCGACAGCGCCGTGATCGCCTATCGTCTTCCGGACGGCGATATCCCGATGGCCGAGCTGCAGCCAAAGGTGACCTCCAGCGGCGGCTCCTTCAGCTTGGCCTCCCTCATCGACGGCGACCTGGCCAAAATGATCATCTTGCCGGCCGCTCCCGCCGAGCAGAAGGCCTGGATCCAGTTCGAATTCGAAAAACCTCTTGCCGTTCGGGGCCTCAGCGTCGCGGCGGAATTCCAGCGCCGCGGAAGCGAAGGCGATCAGGTCGTGGAAAGCAGCGACGACGGCCTGCAATTCCGGTTGATCCAGCCGATTCCCGACATCGGAACGATTGCGTTTCCCCCCGTCACGGCCAAGTTCTTCCGCCTGACGTTCAAGACACCCGCGCCTCCGGCGGGCGGCGGCGGCGCCCCCGCGGCGGCAACGGGGACAAAGATCGCCGAAATCGTCCTGTATACCGGGGCTCGAGTGAACCGGTTCGAAGACAAGGCGGGCTTTTCGGCGGCTTCCGATCTCTACGCCCTGGCGACGCTTCCCGTGCCGGTCCAGGACGCCGTGCGCAAAGCCGACGTCGTCGATTTGACCTCAAAAATGCGCCCGAACGGCCGGTTGGACTGGACGCCGCCGGCCGGCCGCTGGATGGTGCTCCGGCTGGGCTACTCGTTGACCGGCGCACGCAACTCCCCGGCTTCGCCCGAAGCCACCGGATTGGAAGTGGACAAGCTCAACCGCGGCCACGTCGAGGCCTATCTCAATCACTATTTGGGCCTGTATAAAGAGACGCTGGGCCCTTTGATGGGCAAGCGCGGCTTGCAGTACATAATCACAGACAGCTGGGAAGCCGGCGTCCAGAACTGGACCGATGATATGATCGCGGAATTCGCCAAACGCCGCGGCTATGATCCGCGGCCCTGGCTGCCGGTCCTGACCGGCCGGGTCGTGGAAAGCGCGGAATCAAGCGACCGCTTCCTCTGGGACTTCCGCAAGACGATCGGCGACCTGACGACGGAATATCACTACGACCAGATCTCGGCCTCCCTGCACAAGATGGGGATGGGACGCTACACCGAATCGCACGAAGGCGGGCGCGCGTTCATCGGCGACGGCATGGAAGTGAAGAAAAACGCCGAGATCCCCATGAGTGCGCTGTGGACGCCGGAGTCCTCCGGCGACGAGCCGCCCGGGTACGGAGTAGACATCCGCGAGTCGGCCTCCGTGGCTCATATCTACGGCCAGAACCTCGTGGCCGCGGAATCCCTGACGGCCTACGGCGGCAACCGGGGCGCCTGGAGCTGGTCGCCCGAAACCCTGAAGCCCACCGCGGACACGGAGCTGGCCATGGGCCTGAACCGCTTCGTCCTCCACACCTCCGTCCATCAGCCCGTGTCCGACAAGATCCCCGGCCTTTCGCTCGGTCCGTTCGGTCAGTGGTTCACGCGCCACGAGACCTGGGCCGAGCTGGCCAAGCCCTG
This sequence comes from Candidatus Aminicenantes bacterium, assembly GCA_026393855.1. Taxonomy (NCBI): domain Bacteria; phylum Candidatus Aminicenantota; species Candidatus Aminicenantota bacterium. The sequence goes on along the minus strand of JAPKZJ010000093.1, from coordinate 34,334 downwards.
GACCGGCTATCTGGCCCGCAGCTCCTATCTGCTTCAGCAGGGCCGGTTCGTCGCCGACATTCTCTATTTCTATGGCGAGGACTCCAACATCACGGCCCTCTTCGGGGCCAAGCCGCCGGACATCCCGGCCGGCTACGATTTCGATTTCGTCAACGCCGACGCGATCCTGCACCGTCTGGCCGCGGAAGGCGGGCGGATCACGACGCCGAGCGGCATGAGCTACGCCGTACTGGCACTGGACGCCAACAGCCGGCACATGTCCCTGCCCGTCCTGCGCAAGATCCGCGATCTGGTCGGCGCGGGCGCCGTCGTCGTGGGATCCAAGCCCGTCGATGCCCCAAGCCTGAACGACGATCCGGCGGCATTTCGCGCCATCGCTGACGAGCTCTGGGAATCTGGCGACGGCGAACACGCCTTCGGCAAAGGCCGCATCTTCGCGGGGCGAACGCTGGCCCAAGTCCTGGCCGCAGGGGGAATCGAACCCGACTTCCAATATGCGAAGCCGCGGACCGACACGAACCTCCGCTTCGTGCATCGCAAGCTGGCCGACGGCGAAATTTTCTGGGTCAACAACCGCAACAAACGCGCCGAAACGCTGGAAACGAGCTTCCGTGTTCAGGGCAAGGAGGCGGAGCTTTGGCACCCGGATACCGGCGAAATGGAGCCGGCGTCCTATCTCATCGCCAACGGGCGCACCATCGTCCCCCTGCGGCTCGACCCTTACGACGCCGTGTTCGTCGTGTTCCTGAAGCCGGCCGCCGCTTCGGCCCGGGCGCTGCCCGGGGCGAGCGAGATGTCGCTCGGTACGCTGGAGGGGCCATGGTCGGTCGATTTCCAGGCCGAGCGCGGGGCACCTGCCCGGGTCATGCTCGAAGGCTTGAAGTCATGGAGCGAGAGCGCCGATCCGGGCATCAAGTACTTCTCCGGCTCCGCCACCTACACCAGGACGATCCAGGCGCCGGCGGATTGGATGAAGCGCGGCGCTCGGCTTTGGCTCGACCTCGGCAACGTGAAGAACCTGGCCGAGGTGTCGATCAACGGCCGGCCGCTGGGCGTCCTCTGGAAAGCGCCGTTCCGGGTCGATGTGACGGAGGCGATCAAGCCGGGCCCGAACGAGCTGAAGATCAAAGTGACGAATCTGTGGGTCAACAGGCTGATCGGCGACACGCAGCCCGGCACGACTAAGAAATATACCTACACGACCCAGCCGTTCTATCGCGCCGATTCGCCGCTGCTGCCGTCGGGGCTTCTGGGGCCTGTGCGGATTCTGCGGAGCGCGGCGGAATAGAAAGAGACGCCGTAAAAGGTCGAAAGGAGAAATCTCATGTCTCATCGCCTCCTCAGGTTCGTTCCGGCCGTGATCGCCACGGCCGGAATTCTCCTCGGCTTCGGCATGTGGTCGGCCGGCCCGGCGGCCGCAAACCAGACCGCGCAGGCGCAACCGGCCCCGGCGGCTGCCGCGGTCGTCTCGACCGCGCCATTCACCCTGACCGAGGCGATGATCCCGATGCGGGACGGCGTCAAGCTCTACACCGCGGTCTGGACCCCCGTCGGCGTCCCCGGCCCGCTCCCCCTTCTCATGGACCGGACGCCCTACAACGCTGGTAGCCGTAACGCCGCTTCAATCCAGCGGGTCTATCAGGAGCTCGCCCGCGACGGCTACATTTTCGTCTTCCAGGACATTCGGGGCCGCTACAAGTCCGAGGGCCAATTCGTCATGATCCGGCCGCTGCGGATCGACCGCTCCGATCCCAAGGCGACGGACGAGACGACCGACACCTACGACACGATCGACTGGCTGATTAAGAACGTCCCCGGCAACAACGGCCGGGTCGGCGTTTTCGGCGTTTCCTACGACGGCTGGACAGCGATCATGGCCGCCCTCGAGCCGCATCCGGCTTTGAAGGCCGTCTCGCCGCAGGCCCCGGCCGGGGACATGTGGATGGGGGACGACTTCTTCCACAACGGCGCCTTCCGCCTGACCTACGGGTTCGAATACGCGGCCCGGATGGAGTGGCCCGCGAGCGAACCGCGCTTCAAATTCGATCGATACGACACCTATGACTGGTACCTGGCGCTTGGCCCGCTGGCCAACGTCAACGCCGCCTGCTTCAAGGGCCTCATTCCCACCTGGAATAACTTCCTCGCCCATCCCGCCTGGGACTCCTTCTGGCAGGGCAAAGCTCTTGACCGGCTGGTCGGGCCGCCCCAAGTGCCGACGCTGACCGTCGCCGGCTGGTGGGACCAGGAGGATTTCTACGGACCCCTCTCGACCTATCTGGCCTCCGAAAAGAGCGACCGCAACGGCCTAAGCTCTCTCGTCGTCGGGCCCTGGAACCACGGCGGCTGGACGTTCGGCCCGGGCGACAAGCTCGGCCGCATCGCCTTCGGCAGCGAGACCGGAGCGTATTATCGCGAAAAGATTCAGGCGCCGTTCTTCGCCCGCCATCTCAAGGGCCGGGAGACGGCGGCCCTGCCGGAAGCGACGACGTTCCGGACGGGCAGCAACGTCTGGACGACCTACAACACATGGCCTCCCCGCCAAGGCTACACCGATCGAGCGCTTTATCTTCGCGAAGGAGGGCGGCTGTCCTTCGAACCGCCGACCGGAGATGACGCAGCCGCCCGCGACACATACGTCTCGGACCCCGCCCGGCCGGTCCCCTACCGCCCTCGCCCCATTCAAGAAACTTATCATCCCTCGGGCTCGGATTGGGGCATCTGGCTGACCATGGACCAGCGGTTCGTCCAGGGCCGGCCCGACGTTTTAAGCTGGGAGACCGAGGTTCTGTCCGAGGACCTGACGGTGTCGGGGGCCATTCTGGCCAAGCTCTTCGTCTCCACGACCGGCAGCGACGCCGATTGGATCGTCAAGCTGATCGACGTCTATCCCGAGATCTGGCCCGACGAGCCCCGAATGGGGGGCTACCAGCTGATGATCGCCTCGGACATTCTGCGGGCCCGCTATCGCAAGAGCTTTGCCAAGCCCGAGCCCGTCAAGCCCGACGCGGTCGAGGACGTCACGGTCGATTTACGCTGGGCCGACCACACGTTCCTTAAAGGCCACCGGATCATGGTCCAGATCCAAAGCACCTGGTTCCCCCTCTATGACCGCAATCCCCAGACCTACGTCGACAGCATATTCGCCGCCAAGGCCTCCGACTACGTCGCGGCCCGGCAGAGCGTCTACCGGGCCAAAAGCCGGCCCTCGCGGATCGTCTTACCCGTCGCCTTGACATCCTCCAAGGGCGGATTAAGATAAGCCTATCCCGACCAGGGGGACGAGGAACATGATCGGCCGGACTCTGTTGCATTATCGCATCGTGGAGGAAATCGGCCGCGGCGGGATGGGAGTCGTCTACAAGGCCATCGACACCCACCTCGACCGCCCGGTGGCCATCAAAGTCCTGCCCCCCGACAAGCTGGCGGACCCGGAGCGCAAGCGCCGCTTCGTCCTCGAGGCCAAGGCCGCATCCGCCCTCCACCACCCGAACATCGTCGTCATCCACGACATCGCCTCGGACCAAGGCCAGGACTTTATCGTTATGGAATATGTGGACGGCGCCTCGCTCGACACCCTGATCGGCAGGCGCGGGCTGAAGCTCGGCCCGGCCCTCGGCTACGCGGTCCAGATAGCGGACGGGCTGGCTCGGGCCCATGCCGCGGGGATCGTACACCGAGATCTCAAGCCGACCAACGTCATGGTCGCCGCAGGAGGGCTGGTCAAGATCCTCGACTTCGGTCTGGCCAAGCTGGCCGAGCCCGCTTCCGATGCCGAACAGGGGCGGACCATGACCCTCACCCCCGACGACAAGCCGCGCACCGAGGAGGGCTTCATCGTCGGCACGGCCGCCTATATGTCCCCCGAGCAGGCCGAGGGCGGGACGATCGACGCCCGTTCGGACATCTTCTCCTTCGGCGTCCTCCTCTACGAGATGCTGACGGGGCAGAAGGCGTTCCAGCGCGACAGCCGGATCAAGACCCTGGCCGCCGTGCTGAACGAGGAGCCGCGTCCTGCCTCGTCCGTCAACGAGACCCTCCCTCCCGACGCGGAGCGGATTCTGACCCGATGCCTGCGCAAGGACCCGGCCCGCCGCTGGCAGACAGCCTCCGACCTCAAGGTCGCCCTGGTGGATTTGAAGGAGGATTCCGAGTCGGGCAAGCTCCCCGCCGCCGTCCGCCCCGCCCGCGCCGGCAAGCGGCCGTCGGCCGTCCGGCTGGCCGGATTGGTGCTCATTCTGGCCGCCGCGGCCGCCGTCCTGCGCCTGGCCGTCTTCAAGCCGGTCCGGGCGATCGCATATGAGACCACACGCCTGACTTTCGACACCGGCCTGACCATGACCCCGACGATCTCGCCGGACGGCAAGTTCGTCGTCTATACCTCCGATCGGGAAGGCACGGGGACCATGGATCTTTGGATGCAGCAGATCTCGGGAGGCAAGCCGCTCCGCCTGACCGACGATCCGGCCAACGATTGGTATCCGTGCTTCTCGCCCGACGGGACCAAGATCGCTTTCCGATCCGAGCGCGACGGCGGAGGCATTTTCGTCATCGACGCCTTGGGGGGCGTCGCCCGGCGGATCGCGGACCGTGGATCCGTGCCCCGCTTTTCCCCCGACGGATCGCTCATCTCGTTCATCTCCGTCCCGGGATCCCTGGAGTCAGGGCTGTTCGACATCTTTCTGGTCCCGGCCGCTGGCGGAACGCCGCGGCCCTTCCACCCGGAATTCAGGTTCTCCCGCGCCCAGATGGGGGCGGGGACGGTCTGGGCCCCGGACGGCAGCGCCCTGCTCGTCCACGGCGCACGGGACAACGATCCCGCCTCGGTCGACTGGTGGGTTTTGCCGATCGACGGCGGGGCTCCAATCAGGACCGGGGCGGTTGCCAACCTGGGGCTGGAGCTCCTCGTCCATTATCCCGAGGCCTGGCGGAAGGAGGGCGTTTATTACATCAGCGGCACGACGATCGAAGGCGTCAACATCTTCCGCGCGCCGATCGACGCCAAAACGCGGGTCGTCTCCGGGCCGGCCGTGCCGCTGACCTCCGGCCCCGGCATGAAGATCGGCGTGACCGTGGCCGGAGACGGCCTTCTCGCCTACTCTGCCGTCACGGCCGGAATTGACGCCTGGAGCGTCTCCGCCCGATCCGACCAGGGCGTTGTCTCGACGGATCTGCGCAAGGTCACCCATGACCTGATGCAGAAATACTCTCCCGCCGTCAGCCGGGACGGGAAGCAGATCGCCTTCATCGCCTTCGGCGGCGTGAAGGGGGCCAAGCTGGAGGTCCGCCGGATGGACTTCGCGAGCGGGCGGGAAACGGTCTTCCCTTGCCTGACCTTAGGCATGTCCTTCAACCATTATCCCCGGTTCAGCCCCGGCGGGTCGCTCCTCGCCTACCGGGACAGCTTCGCTGGGAAACTCCACACGTTCGTGGTGCCGGCCGGGGCGGCCGCCGGCCGCGACGTCGGCGCCGTCGGAAAGCTGCTGGACTTCTTCTCCTATCCCGACTTCGCCCTCGTCCAAGCCGACGCGAAGCATCTGGTCAAGCGGCGCTTGAGCTCCGGCGAACAATCCGTCGTCCTCGCCCTCCAGGACGGCTTCTTCGGTGACGGAAGCCTGTCACCCGACGATCGCTGGGCGGTTTATCGCGCCGGCCTGCCCGACGGGCGGGTCTCGATCGCAATCACCCCGGTGGGCCCGGCGCCGGCGTCCCCTTCGGGTATCATCCCCGTTGCCGTCAGCGATCGTTATGTGAGCAATCCGCGATGGTCCCCGAACGGGGGGTATGTTTATTTTTTATCGGAGCGAGACGGACGCTGCCGGCTCTACGCCCAAAAGCTCGATCCCCGGTCCAAGAAGCCGCAGGGCGAAGCCCAAGCCGTCTTCACTTCGCCGGGGGAGCGGATCAACCTGAACTATCCGATGGGCAACGGATTCATCGACGTGGCGGCGGACAAGATCATTTTCACGGTCGACGAAGCTTCGGGGAACATCGTCCTGCTGACGCCGAAGAAGTAAGCCGACAAGGAGCGCTGCCATGAACCCGATTCCGCGCCGGACGTTTCTCCTGAACACGCTCGCCGGCGGTGCCGCGCTGCTCGCCGCCCGGCCTCGGCTCGCCTCCGCCGGGCCGGAAGCCCGCATCGAGATCCTGCCGGACGAGCCGATCGGCACGATCGCGCCGGAGATCTACGGCCACTTCACCGAGCACATCGGCGGCGTGGTTTACGACGGGATCTGGGTGGGCGAGGATTCGCCGATCCCGAATATCGGCGGCATCCGTCGGTCGCTGGTCGACCATATGCGCCGGCTGAAGCCGCCCGTGGTCCGCTGGCCGGGGGGGTGTTTCGCCGACAGCTACAACTGGCGCGACGGCATCGGACCGCGCGCCCAACGCCCCCGCCGGACCAATTTCTGGATCGTCGACAAGGGCTTGCGCAACGCCCCCGACGGCCCCCAAAAGTACGAGCCCAACAGCTTCGGAACGAACGAGTTCGCCCACTTCTGCCGCCTGATCGGCGCCCAGCCCTACCTGGCGGCGAACCTGCGGAGTGCAACCTCCCGGGATTTTTACGAATGGGTCGAATACTGCAACGCCCCGGCCGGGCGAACGACCCTGTCCGACCAGCGAGCCGCGGCGGGCGATCCCGAGCCTTTCGGCGTCCGCTACTGGGGCGTCGGCAATGAATCCTGGGGCTGCGGCGGCAACTTCACGCCCGAAGAATACGCCGCGGAATTTCGCCGCTTCACGGCCTGGGTGCCCGATTACGGCCTGCCGCTCTCCTTCATCGGCTCCGGCCCGAGCGGCGACGACGCCGACTGGACGCGCCGCTTCTTCGCCCGCCTGGCCGAGCGCGACAAGGGCCTCCTCGGCCTTCTTTACGGCTGGGGCATGCACTACTACTGCGGCACGGCCGGCAAGGGCCAGGCCGTCGACTTCACCGAGGACGACTGGTACGAGCTGCTGGAGAAGGCCGTTCGGATGGAGCCGATCATCCTGAAGAACTGGGCGGCCATGGGCGAGATCGATCCCGCCCACAAGGTCCGGCTGGTCGTGGACGAATGGGGTGCCTGGCACCGGGCCGGGACCGAGGTCGACCCGACCTACCTCTTCGGGCAGACCTCGACGATGCGCGACGCGCTGATCGCCGCCCTGACCCTCGACATCTTCAACCGGCACGCCGACAAGGTGGCCATGGCCAACGTGGCCCAGCTCGTCAACAACCTCCACTCGCTCTTCCTGGCCCGCGGCGACAAGTTCGCGGCGACGCCCAATTTCCACGTTTTCGAGATGTACGCCGCCCATCAGGGCGGCCGATCCCTGCGCACGATCTTCACCGCGGCGGCGGTGGGCGCTCGCGCCGGCCGCGAAGCGAGCCTGCCCGGCTTGGCCGGGTCGGCATCGTTGAAGGACAAGGAGCTGATTCTGACGGTCGTCAATGCCCACGCTCGGGAACCCCGCGAAGCCGAAATCGCGGTCCGCGGCGCGACCATCAAGTCCGGCCGGCTTCGGGTTTTGCGTTCGGACGACATCCACGGCCGCAACACTCTCGAGGCGCCGCGGGCCGTCGAGCCCATGGAATCGGCGCTCCCCGGAGGCGGACGGACGATCGGGCATCGCTTCCCGGCCGCCTCGGTGACGAAGCTCTCGCTTCAATTAGCCTGAGGAGCGCGAGCCTCGGCCCGTCCACGCCCAATTCCTAATTTCCGGCAGATCCTGGCCATACCGGGCGATATACCGCTTGTGTTCGGCCAGCTTGGCGAGGTGCTCCTGCTTGACGACAGCCGCCCGCGGGCCCAGGCCGGGCACGCGCTCGATCACGTCGATGACGAGATGAAAGCGGTCCATATCGTTCATCACCACCATATCGAACGGCGTCGAAGTCGTCCCCTCTTCCTTGTAGCCGCGCACGTGCAGGTTCCCATGATTCGTGCGGCGATAGGCGAGCCGATGAACGAGCGACGGATAGCCGTGATAGGCGAAGATAATCGGCTTATCGGCTGTAAAAAGCGCATCGAATTCCCGGTCGCTTAGACCATGCGGGTGCTCGCTCGGCGGTTGGAGCTTCATCAAATCGACCACGTTGACGACCCGGACATTCAGCCGCGGGAAATCCCGCCGCAGCAGCTCGACGGCGGCCAGGGTTTCGAGCGTCGGAACGTCTCCGGCGCAGGCCATGACCACATCCGGTTCACCGCCCCGGGGGCTGCCGGCCCAGGTCCAAACGCCGATTCCGGCCGCGCAATGCTTGACGGCGGCGTCCATATCGAGCCACTGAGGCTCGATCTGCTTGCCGGCGACGATCACGTTCACATAGTTGCGGCTGCGCAGGCAGTGATCCGTCACCGAGAGCAGCGTATTCGCGTCGGGAGGCAGATAAACACGGATGATCTCGGCCTTTTTATTCACGACATGGTCGATGAAGCCGGGATCCTGATGGCTGAACCCGTTGTGGTCCTGCCGCCAGACGTGCGAGGAGAGCAGGTAGTTCAGGGACGCGATCGGCCGGCGCCACGGGATGCGATTCGCCACCTTGAGCCACTTGGCGTGCTGGGAAAACATCGAATCCACGATGTGGATGAAGGCTTCGTAACAGGAGAAAAAGCCGTGGCGGCCGGTCAGCAGGTAGCCTTCAAGCCAGCCTTCGCATTGATGCTCGCTCAGCATCTCCAGGACCCGTCCGTCGGGGGCGACATGATCGTCGCCGGGGACGATCTCGGCGGTCGAACAGCGGTTCGTCGCCTGGAAGACGGCGCCCCAGCGGTTCGAGGACGTCTCGTCCGGACAGAAGACGCGAAAATTGTCCGGATTTCGCCTGATCACGTCGCGGATGAACCCGCCCTGCACGCTCGTCGCTTCGGCGCTTCCGGCGCCGGGCCGGGGCACCGCCACCGCATAGTCGCGGAAATCCGGCAAGCGCAGGTCGCGCAGCAGAAGGCCGCCGTTGGCGTGCGGATTGGCGCTCATGCGCCGCTCGCCTTTCGGGGCCAGCGCCGCCAACTCGGGACGCAGCCGACCGGTCGAGTCGAACAGCTCCCGGGGCCGGTAGCTTTTCAGCCATCGCTCCAGAATCCGAAGGTGGCCCGGGCGCTTCATGTCGCCCATCGGCACCTGATGCGAGCGGAACGTGCCTTCGGTCGGCAGGCCGTCCACGACCTTGGGGCCGGTCCACCCTTTCGGCGAGCGCAGGATGATCATGGGCCAGCGCGGCCGTTTCTTGAAGCCGCGGGCCCGGGCGCGGCGCTGGATGCGCCGGATATCGGCCACGGCCCCGTCGAGCGCGGCGGCCATGAGGCGGTGCATCCGGACCGGGTCGCGGCCTTCGACGAACACCGGCGCATACCCGTAGCCCCGGAAGAGCGCTTCCAGCTCGCCGCGCGGAATACGGGCCAACACGGTGGGGCCGGCGATCTTGTAGCCGTTCAGGTGCAGAATCGGCAGCACGGCCCCGTCGCGGACCGGGTTGAGAAATTTGTTCGAGTGCCAGCTGGTGGCCAGCGGGCCCGTCTCCGCTTCGCCGTCGCCCACGACGCACGCCGCCAGCAGGTCGGGATTGTCGAAGACCGCCCCGAACGCGTGGGACAGGCTGTAGCCCAGCTCCCCGCCTTCGTGGATCGAGCCGGGCGTTTCCGGAGCCACATGGCTGGGAATGCCTCCGGGGAAGGAGAACTGCTTGAACAGCCGCTTCAGCCCCGCCTCGTTCGGCCCGACGGCGGGATAGACCTCGCTATAGGTCCCCTCCAGGTAGGCGTTCGCCACGATTCCGGGGCCGCCGTGGCCCGGCCCGGTGATGAAAAGGACGTTCAGATCGTTTTGCCTGATGACACGGTTCAGATGGACATAGATAAAGTTCAGCCCCGGCGTCGTCCCCCAATGGCCGAGCAGGCGCGGCTTGACGTGGGCCAGGGTGAGCGGCGTCTTCAGCAGCGGATTGTCGTAGAGATAGATCTGCCCCACGGAGAGGTAGTTCGCCGCGCGCCAATAGGCGTCGATCTTCCTCAGCTCGTCCGGGTCCGGAGCCTTCGCCTTTGTCCTCCTGAGGGGGACAAGGATAACGCCTCTCGGCCGCCGCTCGGGAGCGGCTTCCCCTGGGCTTTTCATACCAGTCTTTTCACATAGATGAACTTGTCGTCGCCCTCGTCGTAAAAGTCCCTAAGCCTGGCTTCCAGGGTGAAATCGTTTTTGTCATAGAAACCCCGGGTCGGGGCGTAGTGTTCGAGGCCGGACGTCTCGGCGATGATGAGGGTGCAGCCCAGGGCCCGGGCATGACGATAGGTCTCCTCCAGCAGCCTCCTCCCGATGCCCTGGCCGCGGTAATCGGCATGGGTGACGATCCAGTACAGGTCGAAGCTCGATTTGGTCATCGGGATCGGCCCGTAACAGGAGTAGGCGGCGGTCACGCCGTCGACTTCGGCAAACACGAAATGATAGCCGGTCGATTCCCCTTCATTCAGGCGCTCCTCGATCAGCTCGACGGCAACCTCCACCTCGTGATCGTAAAAGAACTTGGTGGAGACGACGATCTGCCGGATCCGTTCGACGTCTTCCTTCTCGGGCGTTGTCCGGAACGTGATGTTCATGGCCATTCCTTTTCCCTCGCCTGGGTTATTTAAGCCTCGTCAGGCCGGCGACCCGGGCCGTCGTCTCGATGGCGATGGCGGCCAAGGCGGAGCCGTAGTCGAGATCGATGCCTTCCATGGTGTCCCGGGAATCATGATACCCGGTGCGGTTTATATCATAGTTCTCCATCAACAACACGACCGGAACGCCGACATCGGAGAATATCTGGCCGTCGGTGTTGAAGAGCGAGTTGCGCGGATTGAGCGGGGTTCGGACCTGGCCTTGAAGGGCCAGATGCCTGGCCGGGATAGGCCGGTCGCCCTTTCCCGAAATCCGTCGACCCCGTCCCAAGTTCCGCCGGGCCGGGCTCTTGTTCCAACGAAGGGTGAGGGCGTTCCAGATTCGATTCGCCTCGTGGGCCTGCCGGGCCAGACGAAGCGAAGCGGCGCCGGTCCCCGGAGAGATTTGGAAGACGTCCCGCTCATCGTCCCGATTATGGCCGATCATATCCATCACGAAGGCGCCCACGACTTCGACCTTGGACAGGTCGACGTCCCGGCCGCAGCCTGTCTTCAGCCGGATCGTCTTTTCGATCAGGGTTCGGCAAAAATTCCGGGACCCCATGCAATCAGCCGGAAACTCCTCCCCCGTCAAATGCAGCAGCCAGACGTCCCTCTTGAGCTTCCCCGCTTTCGACAGCCTCAATAGGATCGGGGCGGCTTGCAGCAGGGTCGCGCCCGCCGAGGAGTTGTCGTCGGCTCCCCGGGCGGCCAAGCGCGGCCCACAACCGCCCCGGCCCTTCGCGTAGACATCCTCCATGTAAGCCGTGTCGTAGTGATCGGCCAAAACCACCGCCTGGCTTCTGTCCCTTCCGGGAATGACGACCAAGATATTGCGCTCGTGGAGGCGGCCTTTCTGGTTGCCCGTCCATCCGCCGAAAATCGGATAATCAAAATCGGTCCGCCAGGGGAACGGCAGCTCCCCGCACAGGGCCGTTCCGGCCAATCCGGCAGCCGCGATCGCCTTCCGATGGCGCTCCAGAAGATAATCCCCCAAGTTTTCCAAATCCCGGCTCTTCCGGTCGACGACGCGTCGGGTCGCCCGATCCTTCGGGATGTCCGCATTGTCTTTGTACACGAAGCGGCCCTGCGACAGGAGGCGGACATCGTCCCACCAGGCTTCCTCGAAAGCCCGGGTCGCGGTCTCGGCAAAAGTGAGCGATCCGGCCGGATCCGGCGGCCGCCGGGAGGAGATGGTTTTATTCAAAGCCGACTTCATCCTCCGTCCGGCGGCGGCGGTCCGGCCGCGGCGGCCCAGCCCCTCCAGCCATGGTTCGAGGCTTTGGCGCGGCGAGACGTCCAGCAGCCGCAGGGCGAACGATCGGGCTAAAGGCCTCCCGCCCAGCATCGACCGGCTCTCGAGAAGGGACAGGATGTTCCGGGCGGTCTGGTAGGCATACTGGTCCCGTCCGTCCGAGAATTCGGCAAGGGCGGATCGATGAAGAGGACGGTCCAGGACTCTCGGCCAAAGCTCCACGGGCTGGGACATTTTCGCGTCGTCGTCGTGGTAAGCGGCGAGATAGCCGCCCGGGCCGTCCGTTTGGACCTCCACCTCGCCGGAGGGACCCGAGAGGAACGCGACTAGAGGGCGGTGCAGGTAAACCTGGTAGGCCCCGACTCTCATCGGGGGATAGAAGAAGCGGTAGCCGAAGAGCCCTCCCTTAAGCATGGTCTTTTCCACGGCCCGAATGGCCTCCCGGTCCGCCTTCGGGCCGTCGAGCAGCCGCTCAAATTGATGATTCCAAAGCTGGCAGTTGCGGGCCAAAGGCTTGTCGTACAAGCCCATGGCCTTGGCCTCGGTGCTGAACAGGGCTTTGGCGATTTTGACGTTCCGGACAAGCGTGTTCAGCTCATCCTGATGGCGGTGCACTCTTTGCCAGCGATGGGTCCGGCCGAAAGAGCTTAAAACAAGCTCCTTGTTCAGTTCATGCTTCAGGCCTTTGGGATGGGGCTCGTGAAGCCATCCCGACTGGGCCACCCGGACGCCTCCCGGACCCCGACGGCGCGACACCATCGTCAGCAACGGAATCTGGCCGGCGATCGGCCAAGCCTTCTGAAGCTTCAGATAATTCGGCATCCCCCAGAAGACGAGGCTGCCCGGGAACGGAAGGAGGGCGATCCGGCCGGCTAAATAGAGGTCTTTGACGGGAGCGGGCAAAAAGCGGAAGGGCCTGAACGTCAGCAGGTAGCGAATCCCGGTCCAGGGAACCGCGTCCTTCACCAGGAAAGGTCGAGCCCAGCCCGGCCCCGGGAAATCGCCCTTTCCGGGAAGGATTCGGAAGCCGGCTCGGAACAAGGCTTTTTCGTCGTCGATCTTCGCCCCATAGGCGGCGTTGATCAGACGGCGGAAGAAGGCCAACCCTTCGCGGCCGGGGATTGGTTTGCCGGGTGCCGTAAAAAAGCCTTTCCAGAAGGTCCGCTCCGGCTCATGAAGGCTGTTCCCAAAAAAGGTCCAGCTGAGGCGGCCTTTATCATCCTGGGTACGCGAGAGCATCAGGGGCAGCAAGGCGACATACCGTTCATGGGCCAGGGTCCCCGCCCGGCCGGCCAGCTCCGGAGGCCAGTAAGGATTGCCTTTCAGGTTTTGGCCCCCGTGTCCGTGGATGAAAGGAGCGGGTCGCGCCTGCCCTAGGTTGATCAGGCCGCTCATGATCTGATGACCGATGTGCCGGATTCCGGGCTTCAGCTCGACCTCTTCCTCCAGCTCCGAGATCGGCCAGCCGCAAGGATCCGCCTCGGGGAAAAAGCCGTGATCCATCCTCCCGAGCGGCTTGCGCCCCAGGAACGGGCCCGGCATGTATTCCGAATAGGCCGCCAGGGGGAATCGTCCCTTGCCCTCGAACCAGGGATAGCCCGCCAAAAGCTCGGGCCAGCCGCGAGGGTCGTTTTCGGTCATGCTGTTTGAATGGGAAGGACGGGAATGTTTTATTTCCGAGTGAGATGATCATAGCCCCGGCCGCCGGCCGAGTCAATGATTGCCGCGGGCGGGACCGCTCGGCCTCAGCTTTTCAATTTCATCCGGACCGCGCCTTTGACCGTCTCCCCTGTCTTGATCAGGCGGCCCGCGCCATATTGAAACCCGAGCACGGACCACTCCTTGGGCCCTCCCGAGCCGCCGTAATAATCCAGGACTTTGAGCGCCGCTTCATGCGGCGTAAGCGAACAGCGCACGGTCTGCGTCCCGTCCGAGACCACTTTCACGGCCCCGCCCGGGCCGGCGAGCGAGGCCCAATAGATCCCCCGCTTGGAGCTTCGGAAGTCGTTCGAGCCCCAGGCGTGATCGTCGAGCGCGAAGGGTCTTTCTCCGGGGGGAACCGTCTGGGCGGCCGCCGGATGGGCCGACGCCGTGCCGGACGGACGGCCGATATAATCGTCGGGATAGACGGTGTATTCGGCCCGCCGCTCCCAGGCCAGCGTGGCGAAGGAGAGCGGCAGATCGAACTCCAGGCCAAGCTCGCGCACCCAGAGGTCCGGCCCGCTATAAGTGAAGGCGTACCCGAACTCGGCGTTTCCGTCCCGATCCATATGGACATCGTATCCGCCGATCCAATCGTCGCCGAAGCGGCCGCTCCAGCGGATCGAGCCGGCGCCGTGAGTCTCGCCGGTGAACTTCCACCCGGACGGATCATCGCCCGCGGGCGCCTCGCTCTTCAGCACGTGGAGCCGGGGACCTTTGAGCAGCACCTGCGTATCCGCGGCCAAGCCCCACATCAGTTCGCCGCTCTTGCGCTCGAAGGCCAGCTCACAAGCGTCGCCGCGCAGGTAGACGACGGACGCGCCCGAGAGGTAGCGGTCTTTTTCCTCGGCGATGTCGGCCGGCCGCCCGAGCGTCCAGGCTTCGACCGGGCGCGGCCTGAACGGCAGGCGAAAGCTGTTCAAGAGCCGATCTTCATCGAAGAACCGCAGCTCCAGCGTGTCATTCGGGCCGGCCTCGACCGGAAGGGCGATCGTCCCCCGGGACTGCGGCGGCACGTCCGCCCGGACCGTCCCCTGTTTTCCGGCCACCGCCCAACGGCATTCATAGAGGGAGAGGTTTTCGAAGACGTTTTGATTGAACACGGGCACCCGCACGGGGCCGGGGGGGAGAGGCTCCGTCGGAATCTGGACGGGCGAATAGGCCTGCCGCGACAGCTCCCATTCGGGCCGCGGCCGCCGCCAGGCGTCCACCATCCCCCAGACGGTGTCGCCGACGTATCCGTGCCCCGGTCCGCTATAGAGAGACTCCGCGTAGCGGATGAGCGGGGCGTCGCGGCGGCCGTTCTCGATGCCGCGGCCGGGGACGAGAAAGGCGTCGTCGGCCCAGGCCCAGATCATCGTCCCGACCTGGTTCTCGGTCTCGAACGAGGCCCGGATGACCTCGGGGACGTTCGTCACCCAGTAGTCGTGCATCCCGGGGTCGATCTCGAGGCTCGTCGCCAGGTCGCCCCAGCCGTGGAACACGGTCTGGCACTCGTCCATGAAGACCGGCTTGGGGATATCGGCCATCTTGCGGATGAATTCATGCAGGTTCGTCGGATGATGGTAGACGGCCATATCCGCCTTGTCTTCGGCAGGCGCGTAGGTGCCGCTGGAGGGCCGCGTCGGATCGATCTTTTTGATGTAATCCCTGGTCATCTGGAAGATCCGGGTGTAGCGGCTTTCGTTGCACATCGACCAATAGACCACGGAGGGATGGTTGCGGTCGCGCTCGACAAAGGAGGCGTAGATCCCGAGGTAAAGCGGGACGACACGAAGATCGTCCGAGTCGGCCCAGCAGGCCGGGCCCTCGTCTTCGATGTAGAGCCCGATCCGGTCGGCGACTTCGGGGGTATGCGGGTGCGGCGGGTAATGCGAGGTCCGGATGGCGTTGAGGTTGCAGCCCTTGATCAGGCCGAGGTCCTTCTCGACAAGTGCCGATGATATGGCCCGCCCGGCGGTCGGATCGGCGCTGTGCAGGCAGACGCCGAAGAGCTTGACCGGCTTGCCGTTGAGGGTCAAGCGCTTGCCCGCGACTTCCGTCTCCCGGAACCCGACGGGCGATTCGACCGCGGCGCCGTTCCAGGCAACTTCCAGGGCATAAAGGCGGGGGCGTTCGGCAGTCCACGGCTCCGGATGCTCGACCGATAAAACGATCGGAACCGTCTTCTCCTCCCAAGGCGAAAGGGAAACGGCCCGCGTTTCGGTCTTGACGACTCGGCCGGCCGGGTCCGACAAGCGCAGGCTCAGCTTCCCGTCCCCGACCGCACGACCCTGGGCGTTGGCCACCGTAGCGTTGATCGTGAGTGCCGCGGTCCGATAAGCGCCGTCATAATCCACGGCCCAATGGACGCGCGCGACGTGGGCCGGCTCGACGGCGAACACCTCGATCGGCCGCCAGATCCCGGCCAGCTCGAAGTACGCGTAAACGCTCATGTTGTCGATGAGCGCGGCGGGCGAACGGCCCTTGATAAACAAGTCGAGGGTGTTATCGCCGCCGAACCGGGCGGCCTCGGTCAAATCCAGCTCCACGGGGGTCGCGCCGCCGTCGTGGCTTCCGACCCGGACGCCGTTGAGCCAGGCTTCGCACCGGCTGTAGATGCCGTCGGCCCGAAGCTTGATCCGCTTGCCGCGCCAGTCCGCGGGAACCGTGAAGTCCTTGCGCATCACCGCCGTTTCGCTCTTGGCCCGGAGGCCCTTCATTTCCCAATTCGAGGGCACGTTGAGGGGCCGCCATCCCGTCGCGGTCCGCCAATCGGCGGGCGGATCAAGGAGAATCCGCCATGGCCCTTCCAGGGAAAGGCGGGTGGATTTGGGACGAGCGGTGAGGCGGAGCGGGATGTCGGAGACATCAATCGAAGCTCGATGATCCCGGACCGCGGCCGTAAGGCGGCCCCTGGCATTGAGCGGCGTCTCGACCGCGAAGAAGCCGTTCTCGCCCGTCACGGCGGTGCGGGTCCAGCCGTTCCCGGACAGAGTCACGGTCTCGCCCGCAAGCCCGGTGCGGCCGAGGTCCTTCGAGACCGTTCCAACGATATGGCCCAGGGAATCGCCCGAAAGCGCAATATCGACTTCCTTCGCTGCCCGCTCCAAGACCGCGCGGTCTTGGGCAAGCGAGAATAGCCCGAGTACGGCCAAGAAACCGAACGCGGCAAGCGGGGCTTTTTCTTCTCTCATGAACGAATTATAAGGGGCGAAAGGCGGGAGTCAAGGCGCGGCGCAAGCCTTGATTCAGAGGCCGTCTCGGACATACCATTCGCCGCAGGAGAAAACCATGCTCAAAGCGCGGCCTCTTTTTATCGCCGTCCTATTCTTGGCCAAGGGCCTCACGGCCCAATTCCCAGTCGGCTCGCTGACGAAGCTCGGCGACTACGAATCGCGGCGCGCCTCGAGCTTCGACCGAACGGGCTCTAACGGAGATTACCGGTCTTTGAAAGCCGGCCAAACCCTGGAGCTTTACGACGAGGCCGGGCCGGGCGAGATCCGGCACCTTTGGATCACGATGGCCACGGGAGAGGCCTATCACCTGAAGAAGGTCGTACTGCGGATGTATTGGGACGGCGAGGCGGAGCCCAGCGTCGAAGCGCCCATTGGGGATTTCTTCGGCCTGGGATTGGGCACGTACACCGTCTTCCATTCGGCTCTCCTGACCGTGGCCCCGGACAAGGCTCTCAACGCCTACTTCCCGATGCCGTTCGCCCGCCGCGGCCGCATCACGGTCAGCAACGAAGGACATCAGGAGATCACGGATTTCTACTGGAACATCGATTGGGTCAAGCTGCCCGCGCTTCCGCCCGAGACGGCCTATTTCCACGCCCAGTACCGCCAAGCGGCGCCGAACCGGGGCTGGTACCAGGGCAACTTTTACGGCAACGATTTCAGCGAAGCGCGTCGCGACCCCCGCTGGCTCAATCCGTCGGGGGCGGGCAACTATGTCTTTCTCGAGACGCGCGGCGACGGCCAATTCGTCGGCCTGACGCTTTCCGTGTTCCAAAACCAATGGGGAGGCTGGAACGAGGGCGACGAGATGATCTGGATCGACGACGAGGCCGAGCCGCGCATCCACGGCACCGGCGGCGAGGATTATTTCAACGGGGCTTGGGGATTCTCGTCGCTCTACTCGTTTCCCCTCATCGGCCTGACGGAATTCCACCAGTGGGAGCCCGGGTCCAGGTTTTCACACTATCGTTTCCACCTGGAGGCGCCGGTGCGCTTCCGCCGATCGATCAAGGTCACGATCGAGGACGGCCACGCCAACCTGCGCTCCGACAACTTCTATTCGGTGGCTTATTGGTACCAGAAAGACCCGCACGGGAAATTCCCGGCTCTTCCGCCGGCAGAGGAGCGCATCCCGAAATTCAAGGCTACCGGCGGGCCCGGCCAAGACCCGAAGATGAAATAGCTAGCAAAAAAGTCCATTTCCCAATCCCGGGAAATGCGGTTCGGAGTATCGTCCCGGCGGCTTCGGCCTCTTCTCGCCTTTTCCCACAGTTCTCTTCGGCGCCTCGGAACTGCGCATTCCAGATCACCCGGTCTTCTTGACCACCCACTCTCTTTCGATTTCGTTGGATCATCGCGTGCTCAAACAGCCCTCGGCGCCTGGCTAGAGCCAGGTTCCCTCAGAGAACTATGGAAAAAGGCGCCGGCCTTGCAATTTCGCCGTTGGCCGATACCCCGAACCGCGTTGACTTCCCGGAATTGGGAAATGATCCTTAATTTTTGCCGCAATCGATCGCGGCGATCGAGAGGGCCGGGATCGTGACGACGTTTCCGGAATCCCGTTCGAGCTTCACCTTGACTACCCTGCGGGGGTCGGCGAAGCCGTTGATGATGTCGATTTGGCGCCTGTCTTGGGCGTCCTTGACGACCTCCCCTCCCCGGATGCCGAAGCCAGGCCCGAGATCCGTCAAGTCGAGGACGAGACGAACGGGCTCTTTCTTGGGATTCACGGCGAAGATCGTGACGCCGGCCTTGTCCTCCGAGGCGCAGGCCGTGACGTCCAGGGCGGCCGGCAGGTCGGCCGCCAGTCGCAACGGGATCGGCCGAGTATGGGCCCGGAAGAGCGACATGACCAGGAAGCCCGGCGTCCGGTAGAGGCCGGCCGCGTTCGTCTGGATGGTACCGCCGGAGAAGCTATTGGTCATGTTTGACCGGCAGGCCAGGGCTACGGACTCGCTGTGGCGGTGGAGGACGTTGAGAAACCGGGCTTCGAAGATGGCGCAGCCGAGGCTGTTCAGCTTGCCCCGGCCAAGGCCCCAGTTCCCGGCATCGATGTTCCACTCCGTAACCCCGATCCGGATCCGATCGCGGCCGGCGGATTCCCTGATCCAGCCTTCGATCTTGCTGAGGTCGGCGTCCACGCCGTCCAGGTCGGCCTGGTAGTAGTGGGGGGCGACGATCTGGAGATCCGGGCCCGCGGTCTCGATGATCTCCTTAGTCGGGAAAGACGACAGGACGACGGCGTTCGGGTCGGCGGCCCGGACGGCGCGGGCGAATTCCACGAGGCTGCCGATATATCCGGGGGCATCGATCTCGTTTCCGACCTGCCAGTACTTGACCCCATACGGCTCGGGGCGTCCGTTCGCCGCCCGCTGCCGGCCTCCCTCGGAATCGGCCGGACCGTTAAGGTATTCAACCATGCGGCGGGCGCTGGCCACTCCGTCGCCGAGGCTGACGCAGACGAGGGGCTCCGTTCCGGCAGCCCGGCAAAGGCGCACGAATTCCTCGACTCCGACGTCGTTCGTGTCGCGGCGGCCCCAGACCCGGTTAATGAAGGACGCCCGGTGGTCGCGGTCACCGACGGCGTCGCTCCAGCGGTACGGCCCCGGATCGATCGTCGAGCCGCCCCAGCGGACGATGGGCGGCGCCATCTCCTTCATGGCCTCGACGACATCCCGCCGCCAGCCGTCGATGTTGTCCTCGGGCATGAGCGAGAGCTGGTCCAGCCAGACTTGCCCGGCGCCGCGGGCTTCGATTTCGAAAACCGCCCGGTCGGTCGTGCCGGCCGAAATCAGACGGGCGGTGACCCTGCGCCATCCCTTTTCGGCCAGAGGGAGAATGGAGGACGCGAGCACGGTCCAGGTTTCGTCCGGAAGCAGGGCCTTGAACGCAATGCGTATCCCGGCGGGAGGCGCATCGCTGCGGATATATCCGGCGAACAAATACGCCCGGCCCTTGCGGACGGCCATCTGGCCCTGCGACAGCAGGGCGGCGCGGCTTGGGGGAACGGTCAGCCGGCAGGACTGCTTGTCGTTGAACGGCCGGTCGGCGTCAAAAGTCCAGTCGGGGCTCTTGTCCCAATCGCGGTCGCAGAGGTTGGGCTCGCCCCGGAAGTAATCCCAATTGGATGTCGGGAGCAGGCCTTCGAAGCCGCGGTCGCCGAGCATCTCGGCCCACATCCCGGGCACGAGATCGTCGAGCAGCTCGACGAAGCCGCCATAGAGCATCGGGCTGATACGGCCGCCGTGGAGCGGATCGGCATAGACCTTGACCCTGACCGCGTCCTCACCGGCGCCGGCAGGCCCGGACGCAACGGTCATCATCAGGGCCAGGGGAAGAACAACCAACGGCCAACGGGGCATCGAGCGTTTCATGTCTCTCCTTCAGGGCTCCGGCTTCGCGATCGTCGCGTCTGGAAAGTGCGGCCGGGAATGCGGGAAGATGTTATGCCCAGCCGCGGATTTGTGTCAAGGATCCGCGCCTTGACGCGATTCCGACCGGGGAGATATAGTCCGGTCAATCCGGCCCGCACAGGAGAGTCCGCCATGGCCCCTTCGACAAACCAACGCCGCCTTCGCCATCTCATCCGCATCCGGCGGCCGTGGGCGGCGGCTCTCGCTGCCCTCGCTTTGATCTCCTGCTTGGCGGCCTGCAAGCCCGCCGCGCCCGGGCTCGAAAAGGGTTTTCTGAACCCTCCCGATTCGGCCAAGCCCCGCGTCTATTGGTGGTGGCTGTTCAACCGGGTCGACAAAGCCGGCATCACCCGCGACCTCGAGGAGTTCAAAGCCAAAGGTTTCCAGGGCGTCAACCTGATTTGCACCGGCGGCTACGCGGGGAAAGAACCATTGCCGGGCGTCAAATTCCTCGGGCCCGAGTGGCGCGAGCTTTTTCGCCACGCCGTCAAGGAAGCCAAGCGCCTGAAGCTGGAGATGGGCTTCAACCTGGCCGGAGGCTGGGTGATGATCGGGCCCTGGGTGACACCGGACAACGCCATGAAGAAGGTCGTCCAGTCCGAGATCAAGGTCCGCGGCCCGAAGAAATTCCAAAGCGTTTTGCCAGCGCCGCCGACCGTTGACGGCTATTATGTGGACGTCTGGGTCCAGGCCTTTCCTGACAGCGCTTCCCAGGCGATAGATCCTGGTTCGATCGTCGACGTGACCGCTCGCATGGGCGCGGGCGGCCGATTCGAATGGGACGTCCCGGCCGGGACGTGGACCATCCTGCGGACGGGCTATACGCTGACCGGCAGCCGTTGGGATCCTTATCCCAAAGGCGACACATTCGCCGAGGGAGCCGGTTATCAGATCGACTATCTCAATCCCGCTTCGCTCGACGATCATTTCGAGCATCTCGGCCAAGTTGTCCTGGACGAGGCGGCCAAGGCGGGCGGCAAGCTGGACTATCTCTGGTCGGACAGCTGGGAGTGCGGCAAGCTGACCTGGACGCAGGATTTTCCGGCTCAATTTCTCCGGTTTCGCGGCTACGATCTGAAGCCGTATCTCCCGGCCCTGGCCGGGCGCATCGTCGGCAGCGCCGACATCACGGCCCGGTTCAAGGAGGATTTCGACCGGACCATCGAAGACTGCCTGGCCGAGAACTTCTACGGCCATTTCGCCGAGCTGTGCCATCAACGTGGTGTCCGCATGGGCAGCGAGGCGGCCGGCCCGGGCAACCTCCCGCCCATGGACTCGCTGAAAAACGGCGGTCGCTGTGACCTGCCGACCGGCGAGTTCTGGGTCAACGGCCATTTCGATTATCCCGGCGGCTACAACGCGGATCCCTATATGCGGCTCAACCTCAAGCAGACCGCTTCCGCCGCTCACATTTACGGTAAGCCCCAGGCCATGGCCGAGTCGTTCACCCAGCAGGAGCGCGACCGGACCCACTGGTCGCTGTCGCCGGCCGACCTCAAGCCTTACATCGACACCGCCTTCGGCGAGGGGATCAACTCCGTCATGCTCCACCAGGCCACCTGCCAGCCGCCCTCGGACGGCAAGCCCGGCTACGAGTTTTGCGCCGGCCAGCATTGGAACCCCAACAGCACCTGGTGGGAGCAGTCCCCGGCCTTCTTCACTTATCTCGCGCGCTGCCAATTCATACTCCAACAGGGCGTGTTCGCCGGCGACGTCGCCTATTACCTGGGCGACCGGCCTCCCCTCATCGCCCCGCCCAAGGCCGAGGATCCGGACCTCGGCCCGGGTTATGACTACGATTACCTCAACACCGAA
This sequence comes from Candidatus Aminicenantes bacterium, assembly GCA_026393855.1. Classification (NCBI taxonomy): domain Bacteria; phylum Candidatus Aminicenantota; species Candidatus Aminicenantota bacterium. Next base: position 12,313 of record JAPKZJ010000093.1, on the reverse strand, counting down.
GCCCTTCTGACCCGGATGTCGGTCGCCAACGGCCGCATCGTCCTTCCCGACGGATTGAGCTACCGGCTTCTCGTCCTGCGGAACTGCACCTCGCCGTCCCCCGAAATCTCCAAAACGATCGGCGATGCGCTGTCTCTGCCCGTCTCGCCCATTCCCTCCCGCTCGATGCCGATCGAAGCGGCGCGAAAGATCCGCGATCTCGTCCGGGCCGGGGCAACCGTCGTCGGGTCCAAGCCGGAGAAGGCCTCCGGCCTCAAGGACTACCCGCGCGCCGATGAGGAAATCCGGGCCATCGCCGACGAGGTCTGGGGCGACTGCGACGGGAAGGTCGTTACCGAACACAAATACGGCCTCGGCCGGGTGATTTGGGGCAGGACGCCGCGCGAGATATTGGAGAAGGACGGAGTGGAGCCGGATTTCGACATCTCTCCCCGGACACAGTCCGGGGCATCTAATCTTGATTTCATCCATCGCACGTCCAAAGACGCCGATATCTACTTCGTCTCCAGCCGAAGCGGGCGCCCGATGTCCCGGGAATGCGCCTTCCGCGTGGAAGGCAAGCAGCCGGAAATTTGGGATCCGGTCAGCGGAAGCATCCGGGACGCCGCGGCCTTCCGTCCGGACGGCGGCCGGACCGTCGTCCCTCTTGAATTCGCTCCCATGCAGTCGCTGTTCGTCGTCTTCCGCAAGCCGGTCGCGGCAGGGAAATCGGGAAAAGCGTCGGGCAATTTCCCCGCGCTCGTCCCGGCGCAGGAAATCGCAGGCGCATGGAAAGTCGGATTCGACCCGCGCTGGGGCGGACCGGAGTCGGCCGAATTCCCGGAGCTCGTCAGCTGGACGCGGCGCCCGGAGGAGGGCATCAAGCACTACTCCGGCAAGGCGACTTATCGCAAGACGTTCGATCTGGAGCCTGCGGCGGCGACGGCGGCCAAGAAGCGCCTCTATCTCGATCTCGGCGCGGTCAAGGACGTGGCCGATATCCGCTTGAACGGCCGTTCGCTGGGCGTCCTATGGACGCCCCCCTGGCGCGTCGACGTCACCGACGCGGTCCGCCCGACCGGCAACGCCCTGGAGATCGACGTCGTCAACCTCTGGGCCAACCGGGTCATCGGCGACCTCAGCCTGCCCAAAGACAAGCGCGTCACCGTCACCCACGACGCCTTCCGCTTCGACATGATCACCAAGACGACCTCGCTCCTGGAATCGGGCCTGCTCGGCCCGGTCTCCATCCTAGGGGAGGCGGGCCCGAGCGATTCCTTCCCCGCCCTGGAGCAGACCCGTCCCAATGACGTCGAAAAGATTGCGGCGCATGCTTGGGCGGCCGCCCGATTCTGGGGCGAAAAGCAAGCCCAAACGACGCCCTCTTCCGGCCCGGTGCCCGAGCCGGCGCCGCCGTTTTCCTTCGTCTTCGGCGGCAAGCGTTCAGCAAAATTATTGCCGTCCTGGAAGTTGGAACGATCCTCGCGGACGATCGACCGCGAGCGGCTGGAGCGGACGCTCCGCTATACCGATCCGAAAACGGGGCTGGAGGTTCGCTGTGTCGGCGTGGAATATGCGGACTTCCCGACCGTGGAATGGACGGTCTATCTTCGCAACGGCGGCTCGGCCAAAAGCCCGCTCATCGAAGATCTGCAGGCCGCCGATTTCGCTTTCCTCAACGTCTCCGGCAGAGAGTATCTTCTGCATCATGCCGTCGGCAGTCCCAACCAGGCCAATGATTTCGAGCCGCTCCAAACCGTGCTCGGGCCGGGCGAGGAAAAGCGCATCGGCGCCGCCGGCGGTCGCCCCACCAACAGCGACATGTCCTATTTCAACATCGAGTGGCCGGGCGGCGGGGTCATCGCGGCGGTCGGCTGGCCGGGGCAATGGACGTCCCTGTTTCAGCGCGATCAGACGAACGGCCTGCGGTTTCGGGCCGGGCAGGAGCAGACCCGTTTCTCTCTCGAACCGGGCGAGGAGGCGCGCACCCCGCTCATCGTCCTGCAGTTCTGGAGCGGCGGGGATCGGCTCCGATCGCAGAACATCTGGCGGCGCTGGATGATCGCCCACAACCTGCCCCGCCCCGGCGGCAAGCCCCTCCCGGCCCGCTTCGACGCCTGCTACGGCAACTTGAAACCGCTGGCCGCGGAGGAGACGGCCATGATCGACGGCTTCGTCCGGGAGCGCATCCGGCTAGACGCCTGGATCCTGGACGCGGGCTGGTATCCCAACAAGGATTGGTGGGACGGCGTCGGCACCTGGACGCCCGACCCGGTCCGCTTCCCGCGAGGCATGCGCGAGGTCGCCGACAAGGCCCACGCCGCCGGGATGAAGTTCGTGCTCTGGTTCGAGCCCGAGCGGGTGGCCATGGGCTCGTGGCTGGCGACGCATCACGCCGAGTGGCTCCTCCCCCGCCCCGTCGCGACCAAAACGCCGCTGAAGCTCGGCCCCGACGACAGCCGGATTCTGAACCTGGGCGATCCCGCAGCCCGGGCCTGGCTCGTCGACTACCTCGACGCGATGTTCAAGTCCGGCGGCATCGACGTCCTGCGGACGGACTTCAACATCAGCCCGCTGGCCTACTGGCGGGCCAGCGATCCGCCGGACCGGCAGGGCCTGACCGAGAATCACTACGTCACCGGCCTGCTGGCCTACTGGGACGAGCTGCTGCGACGCGATCCGGACCGCTGGATCGATACCTGCGCCTCGGGAGGACGGCGCAACGATTTGGAGACCCTGCGGCGGGCGGCACCGCTCCTGCGCAGCGATTTCACGGCCAGCGCCGTCGCCCACCAGGCCCACACCTACGGGCTCTCATTTTGGCTTCCCTGGTACGGCTCCGGGGCGGGAACGGACGACATCTACCTCCTGCGCAGCACCATCTGCCCGGCCTGGAGAATCGGCCACGACATGCGGAAGACGGGCGACGATTACGATCGCATCCGCCGCGAAGTCGCGAACTTCCGCACGATCCAGGACTATCTGCTCGGCGATTATTACCCGCTCACCCCCTATACTCACGCGGAATCGGCCTGGATGGCCTTCCAGTTCGACAGCCCGGAGAAAGGCGGCGGTACCGTCGCTGCCTTCCGGCGCAAAGACTGTCCGGACGACGAGCGGCGCTTCAAGCTGCATGGATTGGATCGCGCGGCGGCCTACGAAGTGACCGATCCCGACGCCGGCACGACCGCGAGCCATACCGGGGCTGAACTGATGGAGGAGGGAGTTCCCGTCCGGATTCCGTCCAAGCCGGGGGCCATCTGGCTGTCGTACCGGCGTAGCACGCATTGAGGAAAAATCATGAACCGACGCCAATTCATTCGTGATTCCGCACTGGCCGGAGGCGCCGCCGCCCATTGGCGATCGCCCTCGACACCGGGCCCGACCGGGCCGCTCCCGGGAGCATTCTCCGACCCGCCCGTTATTCCCGAGGCAGCGCTCAAGCTGCCGGACCTCGAGCCGGCCCGTTGGATCTGGTACCCGAGCGGACGCTGTCTGCAGAACACGTTCGTTTTGTTCCGGCGCGGTTTGCGCCTGGACGCCGCCCCACGGCGCGCCGCCGGCTGGATCTGCGCCGACAGCCGCTACCATCTGCAAGTTAACGGCGAACGCGTCCAATGGGGCCCCCCGCCTTCCGATCCACGCTGGATGGAAGCCGACCCGCTCGACCTGACCGCCCTCCTCAAGCCGGGGGAAAACGTCCTCGGCGCGACGGTTCTCTATTACGGCCAGGGCGACGGAACCTGGCCGTGCGGCAAGCCGGGCTTTCTTTTCCGGCTGGAGATCGAGTCCGCCGACGGCCGGATGGAAACGATTGTTTCGGATCCATCCTGGCAGGCCCATCTGTGCCGGGCTTGGCGCCCCGGACATTACAAGCGCTGGTATCTGCGCGCTCTGCAGGAGGAGTTCGATGCCCGGCTCTATCCCCGCGGCTGGGCCGAAGCCGGATTCCAGCCGGGTCCGGACTGGCTGCCGGCCATGCCGCTGGCGGGATCGCCCAATAAACCCAGCGTCTGCACCGACTTCTACGAATACCAGACGGACATCGCCGCCGACCCGGCGCGCGCGGAGCTTCGCCCTCGGTCCATTCCCATGATGCGCGAATCCTTCGTGCCTATTAAGGGGCTGGCCGAAACCTACCGGTTGGAATGGAAGCGCCCGGTAGAGGAATACTTCGAATGCCGGGTGCCGGACGCATTTAAAGCCGAGCCGGGCGGCGACGTCACGGAGTCTGCGCCCGGCCAATGGGCTGCCGTCCTTGACGGCGTCCGCGGCCAAGTCCTGACCTTCGAATTCGAGGAGCAGGTTGTCGGATGGCCCCGCTTCACGATCGAGGCGCCCACCGGCACGGTGGTCGAGCTTCTCGTCCATGAAGCTCACCAGTTGGGCGGCCCGGCCCTCATCAATTCCCACTTCGATTCCTGGACCCGATTCATCTGCGCGGAAGGGGTCAACGCCTTCGAAACGTTCGATTTCGAGAGCCTGCGCTGGCTGCAGCTTCACATCCATGGCGCCAAAGGGACAGTTCGCGTCAAGGACATCGGCGTCCGGCGGCGGGAGTTCCCCTGGCCCCATGAGCCCCGGATTCTGATCGGCGAGCCAGCCCTGCAGCGGCTGATGGACGCCAACATCAACACCCTCCGCAACAGCGCCCAGGAGACCTGTGTAGACGGCATGGCCCGCGAGCGCCAGCAGTACAGCGGCGACGGGGCCCATCAACTGAAGGGCGTCTTTCTGGCCTTCGGCGAAACGCGGCTTCCGGCCCGCTTCCTGGCCACCTTCAGCCAAGGCTTAACCAAAGACGGATTTTTCCTGGATTGTTGGCCGGCCTACGACCGCCTGGCCCGCCTGATGGAGCGCCAGCTCGATCTGACCGGGTGGGGGCCGATCCTCGATCACGGCGTCGAGTTTGCTTTCGACGCTTGGCACCACTATCTATACAGCGGCGACTTGGAGGCGGTGCGCGAAGCCTACCCGCGGCTCCTGCGGTTCGCCCGCTATCTAGAAAGCCTGCGCGGCCCCGACGGCCTGTTGCCCGTGGAGTCCCTAGGCATCCCTTCGGTCTGGATGGACCACGTCGCCTATCAAAAACAGAAACACAAAAAGTGCGCCTTCAATCTATTCACGGCCGCCGCCATGGAGCACGCGCTGGCGCCCCTAGCCCGGGCCTGCGGCGAGAGTAACCGGGCGGACGAGGCGGTCAAGCTCGGCCGCGGACTGCGGGAAGCGGCGGTCAAGGCCTTCTGGCGGGCGGATCTCGGCCTCTTCGTCGTCAACCAGCCTTGGCTGGCCGAAGAGAGGGGCATCCGGCTCTGCGACCGTTCCCTGGCTACGTCCGTCCTCTTCGATCAATGCCCCGGCGGACAGACCCGGGCCGCCCTCAAGGCCCTGGCCGAATGCCCCCCGGAAATGGGATTCTCCTATCCGGCCAACGCGGGCTGGCGGCTGTGGGCCCTGGGCGCCGGCGGGCGGGCCGACGTAATCGTGGATGATTTCCGCCGCCGCTGGGCGGTCATGGACTCGGTCCGGCTGAACAACACCCTGCAGGAGGATTGGAAGGCCGTGCCCGATTCCGGCCAGCAGTGGAGCCACTGCGCCGTGGCTCCGCTCTATGTTCTCTACATGAGCATTCTGGGCCTGCGGCCCCTCGAGCCCGGATTCGCCCGCTTCGAGCTCCGGCCGCAATTGGCCGATCTCGCGGATCTCGATCTCACGGCCTGGACCGTCCGCGGCCCCGTCGAGTTCAAGGCTTTGGGCAAGCTCGGCGCCCGCGAGATCTCGATATCGACGCCGCCGGACGCCCGGGGAGAGATCGTCCTGCCCCACGAGGAAACCGTCCACCTCGAGGCGCTCCGCGGAACGACCCCGGAAGGGTGCGTTCGCTATCGCCTGCCGGCGGGTGTCACGACCGAGCTCCGGCTGAAGCGCGCTTAAGCCGAGCCGGCGAATCTATCGCTTGGCCGGCGTCAGGATGACGGCCAGTCCGCCGCCCGGCGCTAGATGCGCGCCGAAGTTGTCTCCCGCTTTGACGCTTTTAATCTCAATTTTCAAGCTCGTGCCTTCGCTGGCCGCGTCCGGCCCGTCGGCGAAGATGCGGGCTTCATACGCGCCCGCACCCAGAAAGGCCAGCGGGACAGCGATCTCGCGCGCATCCCAATTGGTCATAGCTCCCAGATACCAAAGATCGCCCTTGCGCCGGGCCATGACGATGGATTGCCCGGGGAACCCGCTTAAAACCTTCGTCTCGTCCCAGACGGTCGGCACCTTTTCGATGAACTCCAGCCCCGGCTGGCCTTCGTAGGCTTCCGGGTAGTCCGCCAGCATTCCCAGCGGCGCTTCATAGACGACATACGCGGCCAGTTGATGGGCCCGCGTCCCCTGGGACATGGGCTCGGCCCCGCGAGCGACGAACTTGCCCCGGGCGGCGTTGCGGAACGCGCCGGGGGTGAAATCCATCGGCCCGGCCAGCATCCGAGTAAAGGGGATGGTCACGTCATACTCGGGAGTGACCCGCTCGCTCCACAGATTGTATTCCATGCCCATGACGGCCTCGATCCCCACCAGGTTGGGATACGTCCGCCGGAGGCCGGTTTCCTTGTACGCGCCGTGCAGGTCGACCAGCAGATGATGCTCGGCTGCCCGCCGGACCCAATTGGCCGTGAAACGGACCATCTCCTGGTCGTCGCGGTTCTGGCCGTCAATCTTGATGCCGGCCACCCCCCATTTCTCGTAGAGGGCCAGGGCCGCGTCGAGTTCGCGGTTGAGCGCGGCCCACTCGACCCACAGCACCAGCCGGACGTTATGGAGCTTGGCATGTGCCAGGAGCGCGGGCATGTCGATCTCGGGGACGGGCTTGCAGACGCTCTCCGAGTGCCAACCGCCGTCGATCAGCATGTAGGGAAAGCCGTGGGCGCCGGCGAACTCGATGTAGTGCTTCATCGTCGCCGTGTTCATGCCGGGTTTGAAGGGCACGTTCTTGGCGAAGCTTTCGGTCCACCAGTCCCAGGCGGACAGTCCCGGCTTGATCCAGGAGGTGTCGGGGATGGCGCAAGGCGGGTTAAGGTTCAGGACGATGTCGCTGGTCTCGATCAGCCGGCCGGGCGTCGGAGCGATCATCAGCACGCGCCAGGGGGTCGATTTCGGCGTCGTGGCGACGACGGGCTGTTCAATGGCGTGATACTGCGTCCAGGCGATGTTGCGGGCCACGCTTTCCTTGCGCGGCGGAAGGCAAAGCTTGCTGATCAGGGCGCCGGCGGCCCCCGGGATGCCGCCCACGTACATGTTGGCGTAATCGTTCAAGTCCGCTTCCAGGAGCGCGATCCACGGCCCGCCGGGGGCTTGCACGAGCAGAGGCAGGTTGATGACTTCGGAAGGCTTGATCTCATCCAGCCGGATGGGCAGGTACTCGCTTTCGTTATGGGTGTTGAAGCGCCCCATATTCAAGGCCCAGGCGGTTGCGCCGGGAAGGAATTGAAATCCGGTGTTCTCGGCCGACAAGGCGAATCGATCGAGGGCCGGTTGCTTGGGAAGGAAATACCGAAAGGCGACGCCTTCGTCGAAGACGCGAAAGATCAGGTCGACGCGGCGCCCGGGCGCCTTGGTTTCGCGCAGCGATACGGTCAGCTGATTGTAATGATCTCGAACGTTACGCCGCGCGCCGAATTCGTTCTCCCAAGTTGAATCCGCCGCTTGCCGATCCGTCGCGATCACCTCGAATTCCGTCTCCATGGGGCGGGCCCCGTAGAAATCGAGCCCGAGCGGCGAATCGGCGAGTACCGGGCGGCCCTGAAAGCTGACCGCGTAGTAGACGCGCTCGCCCTGCAGATAAGGCTGGGGCAGGGCCTTTAGGGCCAGCGAGACGGTCAGGCGGCCGTCGGGAGAGGAGACGGTCAGCGGCTGGGACGCCGAGGCCGGCCTCGGCGCGATCGAGAGGGCCAGAGCGGCAAAAATGCAGAGCGTGATCAGACGGCGGCTTGAAGTCATAAGAAGTATGTCCTTTCGAAATTCCCGGTCAAGCAGGGATACTACCGGAGGCCCGGCCGCGCCGTCAATAACATCGCGTCCGATTTCCCGATCAGGCGCGCGAGATGGAAGGCCGCTTTTCCTTGCCCGTAGCCCTTCGCCTATTTCCCGATTCGGTATTTTCGTACGACATAAGCGTCGTCCGCGCTCCTCTCGATTGACGCCAGAATGTCCCCTTGAATGACTTGCGGGTCAGGTTGTTCGACGTTCCGGTCGGGCGGCGCGGGAAGCTGCAGGTAGAAGCAATCCAGGTATGTGCCATCAAGGCTGAAGACGTCGATAAGTGCGCCTTTCCCCGCCACCCTCGTTGACGTGGCGGCCCAGATTTCGTGGCCGTGGAAAAAAAGGCCGGTGATATCCGCCGCAAATTTCGGGATCGGGGGCTGAACGACCTTGTTGCCGATCATCGGCCCGCCTTCCATCGCCCGCCGATCCTCGGGGGAGATCTTGACTCGGGCATAGTCCCGCGTGATCGTCCGGATCAAGGAGCCGGTTTCCAGGTCCAAGATTTTAATGGCGTATTCGTCCGTATGAGAGACGGCCAAATATTTCCCATCCATGGCGGTATAGATTTTCCCCATGGGGATCATGGCGCCGCCCCCCTTTTCCGCCTTTTGCACGAAGACGCGGGTCGGGAAAGAGGACCAAGTTTTCAGCCCACCCCCTTCCAAATCGACGGCCGCAATGGGATTCGGCTGATCCAGAATGGCTTCGGATCCCTGAACGGTCTGCAGATCCGGCATGCCCCAGCCGATAAGACACCCCGTTCGTCCGGACGCTCCCCGAAAGCGATAGGATCGGCCGCTCGCGGGCACGGGAAAATCGGCTAAGATCTTGCCGTCGAGTCCGAACCGGACGATTTTGCTGGGATACATGTTGTGAACGACAAGCATCCCGCCGATTGCGGCGAATCCGGAGACCCGGCTCAATTCGCCCGGTCCTTGTCCCCGGCGGAAATAGTTCCGGACGAATCGTCCTTGGGCGTCGAAGCCGAGAAGCTGATTCTCGTCCGCGACATAGAGAGACTCGTCTGGACCTATAGCGATCAGGAATGGCCGTTTAAAATAGTAGCCGCCTCCGTCGTCGGAGATCGTCAGGACCGGAGTCAGGGCTCTGGTTCGGTAAGCGTCTGCGTGCCGCGGCTTCACCCGATTAGGGTTCACCGCTTGATCAGCTGGAGCCATAATCGACGCGACGATCACAAGCAACGCCGCCAAGGCAAAAACTCGACCGGAAACACTTCCAGCCCTGTCTCGTTTAAGCTTCATGATAACCCCCTAAACCGAATTACTTGCGGGGCAGGTAATTCGTTAAGCTCCAGAACTCGCCCCGCTTCGTGGCTTGGGTGAAAGCGATGGTTTTTCCGTCCGGGTGAAAAGCCAACGTGGACCAGAACGCCGCTAGATCGATAGGAATGGGATTCAGGGCCGGGTCAACCTCCGGAAAATAAGCGAGCTGGAGAGTCAATCGATTTTCGACCGTCACTTGCCGGCGAACGAGTATTCCCTTTCCGGCGGGGCCCCAATCAAAGAAGACCGTGCCCCGGAAGAAACGAGCGTCCTTCTTTGTCAGCGTCCTTTCGGGAGCGGCCGGGATGACGAAGACACCTGCGGATTCCATATCCATGAAGGCCACTGAGTAGAAACCGATCATCGACGCGTCGCCGGAAAGCCGGACTCGTCCGATACCCTCGCCGACCGAACAGGAGTAAATGACGGATTCCGTCCCCGTCAAGAGGTCTTTACGGAGTAGAGTATCGAAAGCCTCCGTGGGCTTCTTCCCGGTCGTTCGATCCAAGTAAACGACCTTCCCATCGGCCGCGAACGCGGCGATGTCTCGATCCTCAAGAAGAATCCGGCTCATTTTTTTTCCTAGATCGTAGGCTACAAGCCCGAGAGCGTCGTTCTTTTTTCCCAGAACGAAAATCGTTTTCCCGTCGGCCGACCAGCGAGGCAACGGCCCGCTGGCGGGATCGGCCAAAAAATCGAGCCGGTATTCGTCGACCCTTCCGGTAGCGATGGATTTGATTTTGAGATGATCGAACCGGAATCGAGTCGTCAAATCGTCATCCTTCTGGTAGAAATAGGCGAGCGCCCCTCCGTCCGCCGACCAAAACGGCGAAGAGGTCCAACCCAATGTTTCAGGCTCGATGACTTGAACGGGACGGATCAACTCCCCGGAATTCAGATCGATCTGGGCCGTGCAGGCATCCTGGCCCGAGAGCGCCGTTTTGATAAAGAGCGCCCCCGTCCGGGTCGGCCATACGGACTCAACGTTCGCACCGAACAAATGGATGGACTTGGGAGGCCCCGCCGGCAGGCCGTTTTCCAAGCCGAGCCGCCAAAGCTCTTTTTGACCGATGTTGACGCTGGCATAGATAATGGACTTCCCGTCGGGGGTCCAAGTGAGAAAGATATCGTTGCCTTGATGCTTCCAAAGCACGCTCTGCTTTTGCCCGTCCGCGGTCACGATCCGGATCTCATGATCCTGCGGCGTCGGATCAACGTTGAAAGCCAGATACTTGCCGTCGGGAGACAGCCGCATATTGAACTGGCTCTTGTCGAGGGCGCAGATCTTTTCAAGCCGGCCCGAGGCGGCGGATATCCGTCCTAAGGCTTTGGGAAAGCCCGCGCTCCGCTGCTTTTCATAGTACTGGACATAAATCCAGCTTTGATCGGGCGACCACCCCGCGATATTGCCGAGATCGGCCTGAAGGTCTTGGCAGACGAGTCGGGGCTCGGCCGCACCCATGATCCATATCCAAAGCTCGTTGAAGTGCTTGGGGGCTCTCCAAATGTAAGCCAATTGCCGGCCGTCCGGAGCCCACGATACGGTATACATTAAGAATCCCGTCTCAACCGACGAAGACTTGATAAGCGTCTTCCGCTTGGTCTCTATCTCGTAGAGATAAAGATCGTCTCCATCGTCGTGCACGGCGAGATATTTCCCGTCCGGAGAGGGCGCGCCGACGGGCATATCGAGCTTGCGTAGGCTAAGCCCGCCTGACGTAGCCGACGCCGGCCCGGCCGCCAGCGCGGCCAAGCGGTTCAAGCGGTCCTTGGCTTGTTCGACGGTTTGGTTTTGACGGGGGTACTTCTCGACGACGAGCCGGAACGCCTTCTCGGCTTCCCGCAGTCCCAGCTTTTCGTAGCAGATCCCGATTTGAAGCTGAGCCTTGGCCCCCAGCGCTTCGTCTCGTGAAGCGTCGATCCGGCGAAGCCGAGGGCACAAACGAGCGCGAGACCGATCATCGTTCGGGGTTTCATGGCTTTCTCCTTCGATATCGAATCACGCCCGCAATATAGCTCCGGCCCCCGTCGACATTGTCACGACAGTGTCCAGGGAACGCAAAACCTTCGCCCGAAAACAAGCGTCAATCCTCAAGCGCCAGCTTGTACCCGACGCCGCGAAAAGTCAGCAAGTAACGGGGATGGGCGGGATCGGGCTCGATCTTGGCCCGCAAGAGGGCAATATGATTGTCCACGGTTCGGGTCGTGGGATAACGGTCGTACCCCCAGACTCGATTCAGCAATTCATCCCTCCCGACGACTTCGTTTGGCCGGCCGGCCAGATGGCGCAATATCCCGAATTCCTTGCGCGACATTTCCAACCGGACGCCGTTTTTCCTGGCTTCAAATCGCTTGAAATCGATGTCCACCCCGCCGATGGTAATCCGCTCCGGCGGATTCTGCGCCGGCCCGTTCTCCGTCCGTCGCAAAATAGCTTTGATTCGACCAAGGAGCTCGAGTACCGAAAACGGCTTCGTCAGGTAGTCATCGGCCCCGCAGTCAAATCCTCGGACCCTGTCCCCTTCTTCCCCCCTCGCGGTGAGCATCAGGATGGGCACCCGGATGCCTTCGCGGCGAGCCCGGCGGCAGACTTCGAAGCCGTTCATTTTCGGCAGAATGATGTCGAGAAGCGCCAGATCGGGCCGTTTCTCGCGCATAGCGAGGAGCCCGGTCTCCCCGTTCGAAGCCGAGATGACTTCATAGCCCTCATATTCGAGATTGTCTCGGAGGCCATTGAGGAGGGCGGCCTCGTCTTCGACGATCAGGATCCGTTTCATCCGCGGTCCGCCATTGGCAGGACGATGGAAAAATCGCTGCCTTCGCCGGGACGGCTCCGCAGCTCGATCCGGCCGCCGTGGGCCTCGACGATGTGGGCCGCCAGGGCCAGCCCCAAGCCCGCGCCCACGATGCCGTCGTTTCTCGGATCGGGAACGCGATGAAACTTCTCAAAAACGCGCTTCTGCTCGGCGGCCGGGATGCCGATGCCCCGATCCCGGACCCGAATGACCGCTGCGGCTTCGGTT
>JAPKZJ010000092.1 GCA_026393855.1 Candidatus Aminicenantes bacterium | reverse complement strand
GCGGCTAGGGGAGGCCTTGGCCAGGGTCGACGTCCTGCCGCTCGGGTCGGGGGCGCTGGCCGGCTCGACGGTCGCCCTCGATCGGGAGAAGATGAGGGCGGACCTGGGATTCGGCCGCGTGACGGAAAACCCGATGGACGCCGTGGCCGATCGGACTTTTATTCTCGATGTGCTCTACGCCATGGCCGTCATGATGCTTGACGTCGGCCGGCTGGCGTCCGATCTGGTGATCTACGTCACGCGCGAATTCGGGCTGATCGAGATGGACGCGGCGGTCGCCACGTCGAGCAGCCTGATGCCGCAGAAGAAGAACCCGGATATCTTCGAGCTGATCCGAGCCGCATCGGGAGCGGCCGCGGGCCGGCTGATGGCGACGTTCATGACCTTGAAGGGCCTGCCGTCGACATACAACAAAGACCTGCAGGCGGACAAGCGTCCGCTCCGGGAGGGGGTTGAGGAGCCGATCGAAGTGATGCGGGTCCTGGCCGAGGCCCTGGGCCACATCCGGCCTCGGGCGGAGGTGCCGGCGGCCGTTCTCGATCCCGGGCTGTACGCGGCCGATCTGGTCGACTATCTGGTCGGGCGTGGCGTTTCGTTTCGCGAAGCCCACGGCATCGTCGGGGCGGCGGTGGCCGAGGCGGAAAAGGCCGGAACGCCTTTGAATGCGCTCGGAATGGAGGCATGGAGGCGCATTTCGCCGATATTCGACCATGATGTCATCGCGGTCTTCGATCCCCGCCGCTCGATAAAATCAAGAGGGGTCAGGTCTTAAGATATAAGTTATCTTTTGCCGAACAAAAGGGGGCAGGCCTTATGATGTGAGGGTTTTTGTCGATAATCGTCAAAAAACGCCGAATATTGGTAATAGAAAACTAATATCTTAAGACCTGACCCCTTTTAATCGCGGACGAGGGTGAACGGCACCTGCCGCTTCTGGCCGTTCTTTTCGACCGTCAAATTCACCTTATCGCCGATCTTGTAATTCTCCAGGGCGGTGAACAGATCGTCGTAGCTCTTGACCGGCGCTTTGTCGATCGCCGTGATCACGTCGTTGACGAAGGTCCGGCCGTAGCGGTCTCGGCTGACGCCGCGCAGGCCGGCCGCGTACGCTGCTGTTCCCGCCTGGACTTCCATCAATACAACCCCCTCGATCCGAGCCCGGCGGGCGTATTCATCCGCCACGAACGAGACAGCCAGCCCCGGGCGCGACACGCTGCCGGTCCGGATGATCTCGGGCACGATCTTCTTGATGATGTCGACCGGAACGGCGAAACCCACCCCGCTCGAGGCGCCCGACGGGCTGTAGATGACGGTGTTCATGCCGATCAGCTCGCCGGCCGAGTTGAGCAGGGGGCCGCCCGAATTCCCGGGATTGATCGAGGCGTCGGTCTGGATCATGTCGCGGATGGTGACGTTGCCGGCGCCCAGGATCTTGCGGCCGACGGCGCTGACGATGCCCTTCGTCACCGTGTAGTCGAACCCAAAGGGATTACCGATGGCGATCGTCTTTTGGCCGACCTGGATATCCCGCGAGGAGCCCGGCGTAATGGGATAGATCCCGCTCAACCCGCCTTCGAGCTTGAGGACGGCCGTATCCTTACTCTCCTCCTTGCCGACCAGCTTGGCCTGGCGCTGCTCTCCGTTGGGCAGGGCGACCAGGAACTCGACGCCGTCCTCGATGACGTGGAAATTGGTCACGATGTGGCCTTCGTTGTCCCAAACGAATCCGGAGCCGCTGCCTTTCGGGATCTTCTCCTCTTCCCCATAGAAGAAGTCGCGGACCAGCTGGATGTTGGTGATATAGACGACCGAGTTTTTATTGCGCTTGACGACGTCGATGGTGTTGCGCTCGTCCTCGGTCAGCTGGAAATTGGCCGCAGGGGCGGGCTCGGCCGGGGGGCGGACCTGTCCGGCGGGCTTTTCCTTGGCGGCGCTCTGATCCCCCTGGGCGCAGGCGCATCCGGAGACGCCGAGACTGAAGGCCAGAAGGGCTATGGAGATTCCGACAGCGGCGTGTTTTTTCATTCCGATCACCTCGTTCATTTATTTTAGCACCAGAGAGGCCGCCTATGAAACCCGAGGGGTCGTGTCTTGCGATTTGCGGTTTCTCGAGCCGAAAAATAGGAATTATTTCAGTTCCACGGCAATTGAAACCGCAAATCGCAAGACGCGACCCCTGCCGGGGGCGTATAATTGGGCCGGAGGTTCCCGTGCTCATTACCGACATCCTGATCCGGTTGGCCGTTTCTCTTGTCCTGGGCGGGGCGATCGGCTTGGAGCGCGAGCTCAGCAACAAGCCCGCCGGCTTGCGGACCAACATCCTGATTTGCACCGGCGCGACGATGATGATGGCCCTTTCGGGCATGATCCTCGCCGCCCCCGCGGCGGGCGGATCGGACCTTCTGCGCGTCGCCGCCGGCGTCATCACCGGGATCGGGTTCATGGGCGCCGGCACGATCATCCGGGCGGGCGGACATGTCCAAGGCCTGACTACCGCCTCGACGCTCTGGGCCGTCACCGCGCTGGGCTTGGTCGTGGGAGCCGGTTATTATCTGGTGGCCGTCGTCTTCACCGCCATGATCGTCCTGACTCTGGCCTTGTTCCGAAAAGTGGAGGCTGCGGTTCCCAAGAGGCGCAGCTATGCCTATACCTTGAAAATCCCCGATATGGACGCTACGGCCGACAAGATCGGCGGCCTCGCGGCTTCCAGCGGTATCCGGATCGAGTCCGTGAATCTCAAGCGGGCCGAGAGCGCGGTGTTGATGACTTTCGGGTTCGTGGCGCGCGAGCGAGCCGAGCGCCATTTCCGTCACGACCTATCGGATTCAGCCGAAATTCTCGAGATCCGCCAGCCCTGATAAAATAGGGGTCAGGTCTTAAGATATTAGTTTTCTAATGGCGATAATTGTCAATAAATGTCGCAAATCGATAGAAGAAATCTAATATCTTAAGACCTGACCCCTAATAAATCCACGAGGGGTCGTCGTCGATGCGCGTCTCCGTGGCCGGGTCGCGCACGGCCTTCCAGGCATAAGCGACGTCCTTGCCGTCCACCTTGCCCTTGATCATCCCCGCGATCTGGTGCAGGAAGGCTGTGCCCTCGAACGCCAAAACGGCCGGCTTACCCCCGATCTTGGTCTCGACCGTGAAAGCGACCTTGTCCCCCCGCAGTTTTAGATCCTTCATTTCGGCCGGTGCCCCATCGATCATAATCCTGCCCTCGATGTGCTGGAATTTCTGGGCGATTTCGATTTTATAAGCCTGCGGCGCACTTCCGTTCACCAGGGTCCAAATCCAGGTCCCGCTGATATTGGCCGGGACGATCCACAGGAAGACGTCGTGCGGCACATCCTCGACTCGGACGATGGTCTGTTCGTCGGGCCGCCAGTTGTCCATGCCGAAATTGTGTGATACGACCCTCGCCCCCGGCCGCAACTCCTTCAGGATCTTGGGCCGCAGCTTTAGGTTGACCGAGGTCAGCAGGTACATCGGCATGACCGTGGCCTCGCGGAAGTCCGCCTCGAACAGATCGCCCAGGATGAACTTGACCTTGTCCATGACGCCGGCCTTCTGGGCGTTCTCCAGGCATTCCTTGATCCGTTCGGGGTCGATGTCGAAGCCGACTCCGCGGGCGCCGTACTTCTGGGCCGCGCCGATCACCAGGCGGCCGTCGCCGCAACCGAGGTCGTAAACGACATCGTCCTTCGTCACCCGGGCTAGCCGGAGCATCTCGTCCACGACCGCGGTGCGCGTCGGAACGTAGGGAACGTCGAGTTGGATGTCCTGGGCCAGGCCGAGGCCGGCGGCCGCCAGGACGAGTCCAAGGGCGAAGGCGAAGCGGGTGGAACAGCGGGTCATCGGTGTCTCCCTTTCCCCGGGTTTCCGGGCGCGCACCGCTACGCTAAACGAGACGCCGCCGGCTGTCAAGCGGGAGGGGTCAGGTCTCGACATTCAACATTTGTTTTTCGCGAGGCCGTCAATTAGCTGGAGAAATGTTGAATGTTGAGACCTGACCCCTCTTGAGGAAGTCGGCCCGCACCCAGTAGATGTCGCCCTGGCCGATGAAGAACATGAGCTTGCCGTCCGGTGTGACGAGCGGGCACAGGCCCTGCTGGATGCTGTCGATCTTCTCGCCCAGCCCGACCGGCTTCGTCCAACTTTCGCCGTCCCGGTAGCTGATCAGCATGCGAAACTGGCCCTGGGGCTCGCGCGAGACGAACAGCATGTAGCTTCCGTCGGGCGCGATGCTGGGCATACTTTCGTCGCCGGCCGTATTGATGACGGGGCCGGCGTTTTGGGGCGCCTGGTGGACGCCGCCGGCCATCTTGGAGACGTAGATGTCCCCGCCGCCCATCCCGCCGTCCCGGCTGGAGGAGAAATAGAGCGTGCCGTCGGCCGCGACCGAGAACAGCCAGTGATGATCGAAGGCGTTCACGGCCTCCGACTCCGGCTTGGGCTCGCCCCAGTCCCCGCCCCGGCGCTCGACATACCAGACGTTCTCCTTGTCGGTGCGGCCGCCGGGCATGAGCGGGCGGAAGCTCAGGAAGTAGAGCCTTTTTCCGTCGGGCGAAAGGAAGGGCTCTCCATCCCCCCACGGCGACATGAAGGAGACCGGCCGGGGTACTGTCCACAGCCCGCCGATCCGCTTGGAGACCATCAGCGGCCCGCGGTATTTTTGCGTCCAATAAGCCTCATTCAGGTCCGGCGAAAAGGCGACCGGGCTGTGCTCGCTCTCGTAGGCGTACCCCGAGACGATCCCGGGCGCGAAAATAGCCGGAGTGTCACCGGGCTCGGGCTGGCCCAGCCAAAGCCCCCGGAGCTCGGGGAACTTCGGCTTGCCCTGCGCCGCGCCGCGGGCTTTCAATAGATCGGCGGTCTCCGTGTGCTTGTTCTCCCGGGCCAAATGCCAGGCCGTCCGGCCCATGCGGTCCGGATCGTCGATCTTCGCC
Organism: Candidatus Aminicenantes bacterium; assembly: GCA_026393855.1. Classification (NCBI taxonomy): domain Bacteria; phylum Candidatus Aminicenantota; species Candidatus Aminicenantota bacterium. The sequence continues at coordinate 51,730 of JAPKZJ010000092.1, read as the reverse complement.
CCGCGCGCGAGGAGAAATTGCACGAAAGCCGTGCGGCCCTGGTCCGCGGCGGCGTGCAGCGCCGTCCAGCCATAGACGTTCTTTTGGTCGACGGTATACCCAGCCGCCAACAGGGCTTCGCCGATGGCGACCGAGCCGCCGCTGGCCGCGTCCTGCAGGGACACGATCCGGTCCAGGGGCATGCCTTTCTTCTTCGCCGCCTCCCGGGCCTGCTCGAAGACCGCCTCCTGGCCGGTCCTGGTGGAGACCAGCACAGCCATCCAGATCGACCGCCCGTCCTCGGCCAGCCGGGCCCCGCTCTGGAGCAGGAAATCGATGATCTCCGGCTTGCCGAAGAAAAGGGACGACAGCAGGACGTTGTCGCCGCCCGGGACCGCATAGTTGATGTCCGACCCGCCTGCGATCAAGCGTTTGACCGTTTCCAGATCCTTTCCGAAGCCGCAGGCCAGCATCAGCGGAGTCCGGCCCATCGTCTCGACGGCTTTGGGATCGGCGCCCGCCTCGAGAAGCAGCCGGCAGCTCTCGGCGTCGCCGACGAACGCGGCGCGGTGAAGCGGCGTGTATTTATCGGCGTCGATTGCCTTCACATCCGCGCCCGCCGCCAGCAGAAGGGCGACCGCGTCTTTGCGCTTTTCAACGCTCGCGATATGCAGGGGCGTCATGCCCTTGCCGTCGCGGCTGCGGACGAGCGCCGGGTCCGAGGCCAGCAGGGCTTTCAGCTTGACTAGGTCGCCCGCGGCGGCCGCGGCGTGGATCTCGCCGGCTTGGAGAGCCATGCGATTCGGGGCGGCGTATCGGTCGATAGCCAGAACGGCAGATCCGGCCAGTAAAAGCATCAACGGGGCGGCCGCGAGGAGGGGCGTCGATTTGGGCATGGCGATGGCTCCTTAAGACAGTAATACGTTCGGGCGGCTCGCGGCGTTTCACGCCCCGGCGGACGTTTTGACATCCCGTCAGGCGTGTGATAACAAAAAGCCTATGATCATCCGCCCTCGGCGGCCGGCCCTGTTCCCCTTGCTGATCGCATCGTTTCTGCTGGCGGCGCCGGCCCGACCCGGGATTCTTCTCTCCGCAGCCGCCAGCCGTCAAGCGGCGCCGAAGCCGGCGGCTCCGCCCGTCCCCGCGGTCTTCCGCATCCTGGAATCCGAATTCATCGTCCCCTCGCCGGCCTTCGCCTCCAGCCACGCCTCGACCATCGTCGAAACTCCTTCCGGGCTCGTCGCGGCCTGGTTCGGGGGCAGCCGCGAAGGGGCGCCCGATGTCGGCATCTGGCTGGCGCTCCGCGACGGCCGAGCCTGGTCGGAGCCGTCCGAAGTCGCGGCGGGCGTTTTATCCGGCGACCCGCGCCGCTATCCCTGCTGGAACCCTGTGCTGTTCCGTCGTCGATCCGGGGAGCTTCTTCTTTTCTACAAAGTCGGTCCCGCGCCGGCGTCCTGGTGGGGGATGCTGAAAATCTCCTCCGACGACGGCCGAACTTGGGGGGCGGCGCATCGTCTTCCCGCTGGCATCCTCGGCCCGATCAAAAACAAGCCGATCGAGCTGGCCGACGGGACCATGCTCTGCGGTTCGAGCGTCGAAGAAGGCGGGTGGCGCGTCCACATGGAATGGACCCGTGACCCCGTCGGCGCCTGGAGTCGCGGCGCCGACCTAAACGAGGCACCCGCGATCTCCGCCATCCAGCCCGCCATCTTGCGATTCCCCGACGGCTTGCTTCAGGCGCTCTGCCGATCCAAGCAGGGCGTTCTTATGGCGAGTTGGGGCAAGGCCGCGGATCCATCGTCCTGGACCAGGCTCGCTCCGACCGATGTCCCCAACCCGGATAGCGGCATCGACGCCGTGACGCTGGCCGATGGTCGCGCCGTGCTGGTCTATAATCCGTTGCGTCGGGGGCGGGATATCCTGGATGTCGCTTACAGCTTGGACGGCAAGTCCTGGCGGCCTGCCTATCGTCTCGAAGACGACCCCGCCCGGGAGTTTTCCTATCCTGCCGTCATCCAGACCGCCGACGGCCGACTTCACGTGACCTATACCTGGCGCCGCGAGAAAATCCGCCACGTGGTGCTGGATCCGGGAATCCTGCCCAAGTGATGGAGATCGACTCGATTTCTGGGGGTCGGAGGGTGGAAAATCGCGCTTCGATTCATGGAGCCCTCGATTGATCAAGCGCGCCGGCCCGCGGCAGGAGGAGCCATCAATGAAAAGAATCGGCGGCTTTTTGGCTTTTATCGCTATTTCGATCGGCGCCTTCATGGCCTCTGGAATGGTCGTGGACGCGGGCGCTGCGCAGACGGCCGTTCCGACCCCCGCTTCCGCCGGCCCCGGCCAAATTCCCGGCCGCGACTTCGCCTTTGTCTGCCATGACGCCGGCGCCGGCGGCTATGAGGCGTTTCCCGACGTCTGCCGCCTGCGCGACGGCCGGCTGATGTCCGTCTTCTATGCGGGGTACGACCACGTCAGCCTGCCCACGGCCGCGTGGCCCAAGGGCGGCCGGATCGCGGCCTGCTTCTCCTCGGACGAAGGCCGGACGTGGAGCAAGCCGTCCGCCGTCTTCGACGGGCCCGACGACGACCGCGACCCGTCTATCGTCCAGCTCGCCTCGGGCCGCCTCCTGTGCAATTTCTTCACCCTCCGGGCCAAGCCCGGCGATCCCAAGGCCTGGGACGGGCTCGGCACGTGGCTCGTCGAGTCCGACGACCTAGGCCGAACCTGGTCGTCGCCCCGCCGGCTCTCGGCCGACTATTATTGCAGCTCGCCGATCCGCATCCTCCCGGGCGGCCGCCTGATGCTGGGCCTTTACAAGCAGGAGAAGGACAAAGCCTGGGGCGCCGTGATCGCGTCCGACGATTCCGGCAGGACCTGGGGCCCGGTCGTCGATATCCCCAACGGCGGCTGGAAGCTGGACGCCGAGACCGACGTCGTCCCGCTCAAAGACGGCACGATCCTGGCCGTCGAGCGCGAACCGTCCACGACGATGTGCGCCTCGATCTCTGCCGACGGCGGCCGCACCTGGAGCGTCTCCAAGCCCATGGGATTTCCCGGCCATTGCCCCTATCTTTTCCGCGCCCCCGGCGACATCCTTTTGCTGGCCCATCGTCTGCCGCAGACCTCCCTCCATTACAGTCTGGACGAGGGCAAGTCCTGGAGCGCGGACGTTCTCGTCGACGATTGCCTCGGCGCCTACCCCTCCATGGCCCCCCTCAAGGACGGGTCGGTCCTGATCGTCTATTACGAGGAAGGCGCCGGCTCGAACATCCGGGCCCGCCGGTTCAGGGCCGAGGAGGGGGGAATCACTTGGCTATCGGTTGCGGACGGCGCACCCGTCGAAGGCGCCTCGATCGCGGCCGTCGGCGCCCAGGCTTGGCGGGGATCTCCCTCGGCGCGGATCTCGCGGCGCGGCGACGTCTGGACGATCGCCGGTTCGAAACGCACGGTCGAGGTCGATGCGGCGTCATTGGCGCTTAAAGTCCGTTCGGGCGGGACCGATTGGGCCACCCTGCCGTCGTTTGACGGCGATCTCGTCGTCCGGCGCGGGGAGAGTGACGTCAAGCTGCGGCTGGCCTCTGCTTCCGGCCGCGCGGCCGGGCCTTATGATACGGGCTTCCAAGCGGGAGTCCGGATCGAGCTCAAGGAATTCAAGGCCGCCGATGCGGCGCTCGACACGGCCATCCAGCTTTTCGTCGGGCTCGACGGCATCGACGAAGACCTCGTCTGCCGGATCGTCGCTGCCGACGGCGCCGACCGCATCCGCGAACTGCTCTGGCCGGCCGCCGTCGATCCGGCCGGGCCCGACTTCGCCGTCGTGCCGTTCATGCAGGGGATGCTCCTGCCCCGCGACTGGCCGCGCAAGGTCTGGCTTTACGACTCCATGAGCTACGGCCGGGGCCTTTACATGCCCTGGTGGGGATTCCAGCGCGGGAGCGCGGCGGCGGCGGTCATCTTGGAGACGCCCGACGACGCCGGATGCCGATTTGAGCATCCCGCCGGCGGCCCGACCCGGATCGATGTCCGCTGGGTCCATTCGCTGGGCCGCTTCGCTTATCCGCGCTCGGTCCGTTTCGCCTTCCTCGACCGCGGCAATTACGTCGATTTGGCCAAGCGTTATCGGCGCCATGTGATCGAGCGGGGGCGCTTCGTCTCGCTCAAGGAAAAAATCGCCCGCAATCCGCTCGTGGCCCGCTTGGTGGGCGCGCCGGTCGTCCACACCAGCATCCTTTATCACATCCAGCCGCAGTCGAGCTATTACGACCGCAAGGACCCGGCCAAAAATCATCAGCTCGTTTCCTTCGATGCCCGCGCGGCGGAGCTTCGAGCCCTCGCGGGGAAGGGGATCGGCCGGGCCTACGTCCACCTGGACGGCTGGGGCGTTCGCGGCTACGACAACCTCCACCCCGACATCCTGCCGCCGAACCCCGAGGCAGGCGGGTGGGACGGCATGCGCCGGTTCTCTTGGGCCTGCGATACTCTGGGATTCATCTTTGCCGTTCATGATCAGTACCGCGACTTCTATCTGGACGCTCCCTCTTACACGCCGCGAAACGCCCAGATAGAGGAGGACGGCAAGCTCTCGACGCACGGGACCTGGTACGGCGGGATGCAGACGTATCTCTGCCCCAGCTTGGCCCCCGGAAACGTCCGGAAGAACTACGGCGCCCTGCTCGACCGCGGCATCAAGGTCCGCGGAGCCTACCTCGACGTCTTTGCCGTCGTCCCGCCCGACGAATGCTACAATCCCGAGCACCCCGTTACGCGGACGGAATGCCTGCGCTATCGGGGCGAAGCCTTCGACGTCATTCGATCCCGCGGCGGTGTCGTCAGCTCGGAGGAACCGGCCGACTGGGCCGTGCCGAAGCTTGATCTTGTCCATCATGGGCCGTTCGCCCTCGATCCCAATCCGGGATCTGGACCGGCCATGGGGATTCCCGTTCCGCTCTTCAACCTCGTTTACCACGACTCGATCCTCCTGCCCTGGTCGCTGGGCAAGGGCGCCTGGGGCATCCCGGAGACGGATCTCGGCTTCCTGCACGGGCTCGGCCACGCCGGCCTGCCGTATCTGTCGCTCGATCCGTCCGCCGCAGAGCTGGAACAAGTCCGGACGATGTGCGCCTTGAATGCTCGGGTCGGACTGCTGGAGCTTGTCCGGCACGAATTCCTCGACGGTTCGTATCGCCGCCAGCGTTTCACTTACGCCGACGGGACGACCGTGACAATCGACTTGGATTCGGGCGGCTACGATATCGCACCGCGGCTGGAAGTGCCGGCGGCTATAAAATAGCGTTTTCGGACGCGCGCGTCTTGCCTTTTGGCTGTCATCCCGAGCCGTACCCGTTTGGGTATGGCGTGGGGATCCGGATCGCCGCGCCCTCGCCCGGCGAGGGCTCGCGATGACATCACAGAATTGGACTTTGTTCCGCCTCCAGGGAACCATTCCGGGGCTATTTGCGTCTATTCAGGTGACATCCGAACAAGGAGGACTCATCATGTCCATGCGTAACTCTAACAAGAACAACAGTTTGGCTATCGCCGCGGTGCTGGTTCTGGGATTGGTCCTCAGCGGCTGCGTTATCGTCGCCGCTGACGGCGGCTTTTCTCTCCCCGGCGGAAAAGAATTCCGGGAGGACTACCACAAGACCTTCCCGCTCGGCCCTGATGGCCGCTTCAGCGTTAAAAACGTCAACGGCGACATCCACATCTCGACGTGGGACAAGGCCGAGGCCGACGTGACCGCCGTCAAGATCTCCAAGAGCAATGAGGAGAACCTCAAGCTGGTCAAGATCGAAGAACAGAGCGGCTCCGGATTCGTGGCTATCGATACGATCTGGCCCAAATCGCCCTTCCGCAACCTCCGGATCAGTGTCGACTACGAGATCAAGGTCCCGGCCGGCGTCCGGCTGGAGCTCGTCCGCTCGACCAACGGCGATGTGGAGCTCATCGGCAAGTTCGGCGAAGTTGCCGCGAGTTCGACGAACGGCAACGTCCGCCTCGAAGGCGCCGCCGGCCCCGCCGTCCTGGACACAACCAACGGCGACATCGTCGCCCGCGACATCCGCGGTTCGGTCAAGGCCGACACGACCAATGGGGGCATCACTCTGACCGTCGACGGGCTCAAGGACAACGTCACCGCGGATACGACCAACGGCTCGATCAGGGTCAAGCTGCTCGGCACGGTCAACGCCCGGCTGGAGGCCCGCACGACCAACGGCCACATCGATGTGGCGGTGCCCGTGACGATCAAGGATCTGAGCAAGTCGCGGAGCCGTCTGTCCGGCACGATCGGCGACGGCGGCCCGCTGATGAAGCTCGACACGACCAACGGCTCGATCACCATCGAAAAGTAAGCCGCTTAGTTTTCCGCGCCTATCCAAAGGGCGCCGCGACGGCCTCGGGACAGATCGCTTCCAAGCTAAGCCCGGGGCGGCGGCGCCCTTTCTATTTCAGAACGGTTTCAGGACAGCAGCGCCCCGACGGCGATCGAATAATACTTCGAATCCTCGCTGTCGGACCGCGACGTCAGCACGCAGGGGCAGTTGGCCCCCGCCACGACGGCCGCCGTCTCGCCCCCGGCCAGATAGGAACAGGCCTTGAAGAAGACGTTGCCCGTCTCGATGGCCGGGAAGAGCAGAATGTCGGCGTCGCCGGCAACCTCGGACTTGACGCCCTTGATCCCGGCGCTCTCCTTGGAAAAGGCCACATCCAGGGCCAGCGGCCCGTCCACGATCGCGCCCTTGATCTGGCCGCGCTCGGCCATCTTGCTTAGGATCGCCGCATCGATGGTCGGCTGCATCTTGGGGTTGACCTTCTCGACGGCGCAAATGATCGCGGCCTTGGGCTTCTCGATGCCCAGCCGATGGGCGGCCTCGATGCAATAGTTCAAAATCTGGACCTTGGCCTCGAGATCGGGGTAAGGGATGACGGCGGCGTCGGCGCAGATGATCAGCTTCTTCCAGCGCGGCACCTGGATGACACTGACGTGGGACAAGAGCTTGCCCGGCTTGAGCAGGCCTTTTTCCTTATCGATGATGGCCTTGATGTAGAGCGACGAGTCGATCAGCCCCTTCATCAGGAAGTCGGACTCGCCGCCGTGGACTCGGGCCACGGCCGCGGCTAGGGCTTTGGCCGGATCGGGCTCGTCGAGGATGGTGAACAGGCCGGCGTCGATTTTGTTTTCGGCCGCGACTTTCTCGATCTTGGCCTTGGACCCGGTCAGGACGGCCTTGACCAGGCCCTCCCGGCAGGCCCGGCCGACCGCTTCGATGGTGTGGGGGTCCTCGCCGCAGGCGACGGACAGCCGTTTGGCAGGACGGCCCTTGACGTTTTCGACGATCTGGGCGAGCGTTGTGATCATGGATGAATCCTCTCTTATGAATAGACCTTGGCCGTGTCTTCGCCCCGCAGCACGCGCAGGGCGGCCGTGGCCAGGGCGATCATTTCGTTTTCGCCGGGGTAGATGAAGACCCGGCCCAGGAACTTGACGCGGGCGACGATGCCGTCGACGTACGGCTGGCTGTAGGCCAGCCCGCCCGTCAGGACGATGCCGTCGACGGCGCCGCACAGGACGGCCGCGCAGGCGCCGATCTGCTTGGCCACGGTTGCCGTCATCGCTTCGAAAACCAGCTTGGCTTCGGCATCGCCGGCCAGGACGCGGGCTTCGATCGGGCGCATGTCGTTGGTCTTAAGGAGGGCCACCATGCCGCCCTTGCCCGCCAGCTTGCGCTTGAGGTCGTCCTTGCCGAGCTTGCCGGAGAAGCAGAGCTCCACGAGATCGGCCGCCGGTACCGTGCCGGCCCGCTCCGGGGCGATCGGCCCTTCGCCGTTGAGCGCGTTGTTGACGTCGATGACCCGGCCTTTTTCGTGGGCGCCGACGGAGATCCCGCCGCCCAAGTGGCAGACGATGAGATTGCACTCTGGGTAAGGCTTGCCCAGCTCTTGGGCCGCCAGCCGAGCCGCGTATTTGTGGTTGAGGGCATGGAAGATGCTCCGCCGCTTGATCTCCGCCATCCCGGTCAGGCGGGCCCAGTCGGCCAGCTCGTCGACCACGACGGGATCGACGATGAAGGCGGGGATGCCCAGCGGCCGGGCGATCTCGTCGGCGATCAGGCCGCCCAGGTTGGAGGCATGCTCGCCCTGGACGCCCTGGAAGAGGTCCTCCAGGAGGCGGTCGTTGACGGCGAAGATGCCGCTCGGGATGGGCTTGAGCAGTCCGCCCCGGCCGACGACCGCATCGAAGCTCGTCGCATCGATCGTCCGCTCCTTGAGCACCCGCAGGATGATGTCCTTGCGGAAGCCTTTCTGTTCGACGATGCGGGCGAAGGGCGCCACCTCCTCGGCCGTGTGGGCGATGTTCTCGGAGAAGACCTCGCGCTCGTCGTCATAGACGGCGATCTTGGTCGATGTGGAGCCGGGGTTGATGATCAGGAGCCGCATGGTTGCTCGCTCAAGCCTTCTTGTCGGAGGCGCCGGGCTTGGTCAGGGGCAGCCCCTGCTTGCAGAAGGGGCAGGCGTCGGGCTCGAAGGCCTCGACCTTGAGGGCCAGCAGGCTTCCCACCGGCCGGCCTTCGATCGGGACAGCGCCGCCGGTGCGGTCGACCAGGACATAGATTCCGGCCACCTCGGTGGTTTTTTCCTTAAGGGCGGCCACGACCTCGTTGAGAGAGCCCCCGGTGGTCAGGATGTCCTCGACGATGACGGCCCGAGCGCCCTCGAGTCCGGAGAAGCCGGCCCGGAAGGCCATCTTCTCCTCGACCCGCTGGGTGAAGGCGAACTTCCTGCCCAGTTTGAGGGCGGCCAGGAAGCCCAGGGCGATGGCCCCGTAGGCAGGGGAGACGACGTAGTCGAAGTCGGGCACCTCGCGGCGGATCTTCTCGACCAGGAGGTCGATGATCCGATCCATGACGGCCGGCTTCTCGATCAGCCGGATCTTCTCGAAGTACCACTCGGAGTGCTTGCCCGAGGTCAGCTTGAAATGGCCGCGCAGGAGGGCGTCGGAATCCTGGAATAACTTCAAGACTTTATCGTTGAGGTCGAACATGAAGAGAGCTCCTTATGAATGAAGGCGGCCCCCCTTTCCGGTGAGGCGGGCGAATTATAGCGCAAAGCCCGGGCGGCCCAAAATCCATCCGTCCATCGGCGGCTGCACTTTGACTTGCGGCGCCGGCTGGTATAAAAAAGGACCCGCATGACATCCCGCGAGCGGGTCCTGGCCGTCTACGCCCACCGTGAACCCGATCGGGTCCCGGCCTGGTGCGGCGCCTCGCCCGAGTTCCGGGCCATGCTGCGGGACCGGCTCGATCTGGGGGACGACGACGAAGGCCTGTCGCGGCGGCTGGGCGATGATTTCCGGCGGGTTTTCGCCCGCTACGCCGGCCCCGAGGGCCGCTCTCCATCCTCCTATTTCAACCACCCTGAAGCCACGTCCCGCACGCCGTTCGGAGTCGAGCGGACGGGATATGGATATGGCCAACCGCTCGGTCATCCCTTGGCCGAAGCCGCGTCCCCGGCCGGTGTCGAAGGCTTCGCCTGGCCCGATCCCGATTGGATGGATGTCTCTTCCATCCGGGCCGACGCCCTTGCCTGGAATCGCGAATACGCTGTCCTGGGCGGCGACTGGTCGCCCTTTTTCCACGATGCCATCGACTTGTTCGGGATGGAGCGGTTCATGACGCTCATGGTCGAGACTCCCGCGATCGTCGAGGCGGTCTTGGCCCGGATGACCGATTATTACGCCGAAGTCAGCCGCCGGATCTTCGAGGCCGCGACGGGGGCCATCGACGTCTTCTTCATCGGCAACGACTTTGGAACCCAGAACGGGCCGGTCGTCTCTCCGGTCATGTTCCGGAAGTTCTTCCTGCCGCACCTGCGCCGGCTGGCTGGCCTGGGCCATGCCTTCGGCTTGAAGGTCCAACTGCATTGCTGCGGCGGCTTCGCGCCCCTCATCCCTCTGCTTATCGAGGCCGGCATCGACGGCCTGCAGTCGCTCCAGCCTGACGCGCGCGACATGGAGCCCGAGCGGCTGAAGCGGCTTTACGGCCGGGACGTTGTCCTCAACGGCTGCCTCGATACCCATCATCTCCTCATTGCCGGGACGCCGGATCTTGTCCGAAGTGAAACCCGGCGCATCCTGGCGGCCATGAAGCCCGGCGGAGGCTATATCGCCTCGCCCAGCCACGATTATCTATTGCCCGAAACGAACGTCGAAAACACGATCGCGCTATATGACACTGTGCGGGAATGCGGGGGGTATCTATAATGGAGAGGTTGCCCTCGCGGCGACTTGCTTGCGCTGGTCGCAGCGAGGCGGTGCCTTGCCGTCCTCGACGCGAAATCGCCTCGACTATCGCCGCGAGGGACGACGAAGCGTTGCCACGCACTCGCTGTGCGAGTGCTCGCAATGACATAAAGATGAGATGCTATTATTTGCCATGCCTGAGGCTCGCAATGACGCTGTTATGCTAGGAATCACTCGCCATGTCGATGTCATGCGACGACCGACTACTTTGCTTGTCGTCCCGAGCGCCCGACGTTTCGTCGGGGCGTGGGGACCTCGTCTTAGGACTTTAGCCGTGAGGACGATTAAAGGAGCAGGCTCAATGAAAATCCGAAACAAATGGAAAATCGGCATCCTTCTGGTTCTAGCGGGAACAACGCTTTTGCTTTTAACCGCCTGCAGCCCCGGCCCGGACAAGTCCGCGGCCGCCGCCGTCAAGCCCGTCACGCTCATCCCGGAGGATAAGGTCCGGCTGTCCAACGATCCGGCCAAGACCGAGATCTTCCGCGACGCCGGGCTGGGCCTTTTCATCCACTGGGGCCCCAACTCCCAGCTTGGGACCGAGATCTCCTGGCCGCTCAACGGCGCCTCGGACGACTATGTCAAGCGCTACTACGCCCTGGCCGAGACCTTCAACCCGACCGCCTTCGACGCGGCCGAGTGGGCCCGCCTGGCCAAGCTGGCCGGGATCGAGTACGTCTGCTTCACGGCCAAGCACCACGACGGCTACGCCATGTTCGACACGGCCTACAGCGACTTCAAGATCACCAAGTCGCCCTACGGCAAAGACATCACCGCCGCCGTGGCCGATGCCTTCCGCAAGGAGGGCATCCTGGTCGGGATTTATTATTCGCCCGGCGATTTCCGATATCAGTTCGTGACCGGCAAGCGCTTCACCCATCTCTACGAGGCCGATTTCACGGCCGGGGCGCTCTTCGGCCCCAAGCAGACGACTTTCCTGGACTACGAACGCGGGCAGATCGAAGAGCTGCTGACCAAGTACGGCGATATCTTCATGATCTGGTTCGACGGCAAGTGCGAGCCGCTCAAGAAGCGCTCCTGGCAGGTCAAGCAGGATGTCTTCATCGGCCGGGGCGAGATCCCGACTCCCGAGCAGGAGATCCCGGGTCAGGCCGACGACCGGGCCTGGGAAAGCTGCATGACCACGAGCTGGCAGTGGGCCTACCAGCCCAACGCCGACGTCCGCACGGCGGACGAGGTGATCCGCAACCTGATCCACATCCGGGCCCGCGGCGGCAACATGCTGCTCAACGTCGGCCCGAGGCCGGACGGCAAGATCGCCCCGCCCGACGAAGCCCTGCTCCGCGAGCTGGGTCTGTGGATGAGCCTCTACGGCGAGGGCGTGCGCGGCGTGCGGCCCTGGATCACGACCAACGAGGGGGACGTCTGGCTGACGACGCGGCGCTCCGACGGGACGGTTTATGCCTTCGTCGGCTTGCAGTACGGCCTCAAGGGGATCAAGACTCCGGGCGGCGCCCGTTTTACCTTGAAATCGGTCAAGGCCGGCACCGGCACCCAGGTTTCCGTCTTGAGCCAGGACGGAGGGGTTGAATGGAACGAGGACAAGCAGGGGCTGCATGTCACCGTTTCGCAGACCCACTCTGTCCAGCTCATCAAGACGCCGGCGGCGATGGCCAAAGCCTTGGGAGCGAAAGCTCCCAGCATGACCTGGGGCCCTGCCTGGCCGATCGTCGTCAAGATCACCAATGCAACGGCGGGAAGCGTCCCAGCCAAGAAGCCCGTGGCCAAGAAGAAATAACGGGGAAGGAAGAAGAGGAGGACTCATGACACTGAGAGGGATCACGGTCGGACTCACGAGCGTTCTGATCTTTTCGGGAATGGTGGCCGTTCTGCTGGCCGCGTTCTCGGAGCCGAAGGTCCAGCGGTTCGGTCAGATCATCGCCTTGAAGCCCGAGAAGCTGGCCTATTACAAAGAACTGCATGCGGCGGTCTGGCCGTCGGTGCTGAAGCGGATCAAGGAGTGCAACATCCGCAATTACTCGATCTATCTAAAAGAGATCGAGAAGGGCAAGTTCTACCTCTTCGCCTATTTCGAGTACACGGGCAGCGACTTCGCCGCCGACATGGCCAAGATGGCCGCCGACCCGGAGACCCAGCGCTGGTGGAAGGAGACTGATCCCTGCCAAACCCGGATTCCCCTGAGCGGGGAGAAGGACTGGTGGTCGGCCCTGGAAGAAGTCTTCCACACCGATTGAGCCGGGACGCGGAACGGACGCCATGGGAAGCTCTCTGCGGCTGGCCTGGCCCGATCTGGCCGTCATCGCCGTTTACCTGACGGGCATCGTCGGACTCGGCCTGTGGGCTTGGAAGGGGAGGCGGTCCCGCACGGGATCCAGCCAGGAGTATTTTTTAGCCGGCGGGTCCCTGCGCTGGCCGATCATCGGCCTGGCCCTCTTTTCGACCAACATCTCCACCATCCACCTCGTCAGCCTGGCCCAGGAGGGCTACGTCAACGGCCTGGCCTACGGCAACTTCGAGTGGATGGCCGCCTTTCTCCTTGTCGTCCTGTCGTTTTTCTTCGCCCCGTTCTATATCCGCTCCCGCGTCGCGACGTTGCCCGACTTCCTGGAGAAGCGCTACAGCCGGGCCAGCCGCGACTGGCTGGCGGTATTGTCGATCTTCTCCGCGGTCTTCATTCACATCGGCTTCTCGCTTTACACCGGGGCCGTCGTGTTGAAGGGCCTCTTCGGCATCCCGATCAACGTCAGCATCGTTCTGACCGCCGTCCTGACCGGCCTCTACACGATCGTCGGCGGGCTGTTGGCCGTGGTGCTGACCGAATCCGTCCAGACGGTCATCCTGATCGCCGGCGCAGCCTGCGTCGTGGTCATCGGCCTGGTCCAGGTCGGCGGCTGGGGAGGGTTGGCAGCCTCGGTCGAGCCGGTCAAGCTGACCATCCTGCGCACGGCAGCTGAGACGCCGTCCCTGCCGTGGTACGCGGTCTTTCTGGGCTATCCGGTGATCGGGCTGTGGTATTGGTGCGCCGACCAGACCATCGTCCAGCGGGTGCTGGGCGCCAAGGACGAACGCAACGCCCGGCTGGGCCCGCTTTTTGCCGGGTTCATCAAGATCCTGCCGGTCTTCCTGTTCGTCCTGCCGGGGCTTATCGCGGCGGGACTCGTCCGACAGGGAAAGCTGCCCGCTTTCGGCGATTCTGCCGATACATACTCGGTCCTCATCAACCATCTTCTGCCAGTCGGGCTCAAGGGGGTTGTGGCGGCGGCGCTCCTGGCGGCATTGATGAGCACGGTGTCCGGAGCCCTGAATTCGATCGCCACCCTGTTCAGCTTGGATCTTTATAAGCGCTGGCGGCCGGCCACCTCCGACCGCAAGCTGACCCACATTGGCCGTGTCGTCACCTTCATCGCCATGGTCGCGGCCATCTTGTGGTCTCCGCTCATCAGCCACTTCCAGAGCATCTTCCAGGGTGTCACGGCTCTGATCTGCTACATCGCGCCGCCGATCACCGCCGTGTTCCTTTGGGGCGTCTTCTGGAAGCGGGCCTCGGCCAAGGCGGCGGCTGCGACGCTGACGATCGGGTCGGCTTTGGGGCTCGGCGTCTTTTTCCTTGACTGGTTCAAGGCCAAGACCGGCTGGAATGTGCCGTCGATGATGGCGACGTTCTATCTGTTCGTGATCTGCTCGATCGTCCTGGCCGCTGTCTCGTATCTCAAGCCCCATCGCCACACGCCCGAGAGCGAGGCGCTGGTCTGGAGGAACCCTTGGGCTGCGGTTCGGGGGACCTGGACCGGGCTCTTCGATTACCGGCTGGTCGCCGCGGTCCTGATCGTGATTATGATCGGGCTTTATATCGTGTTTGCCTGAGCGGGCTTCCCGGTCGATCCCGCAGGAGGCCGGCGGAGCTTGGGCCTCAAGAAGGCGCGTCCCTCGTCAGGGCATCGAGGATTCCGGTGATGATCCGGTACGGGTCCGGCGCGCGGCTGGCTTCAATTAGGATGCGGCGCTTCCTTCGCCTCGCCAAGAGAAAGAGCCTTTTAGCCAAGTCTGACGTGCCGCGGGGCATAGGCCGCCGGTCGTTGGCGTGGGCTTCGACCAGCGCACCCAGCTCTTCCCGCAGCGGTTGCAGCCGGGCCAAGAACCGGCGCAGGTCGTCGATCAGCCGCCCGATCTCTTGGATCGGGATCGGCTGCGGCCCGGCCGTGATCTTCAGTGCCCACTCGGCGAAATCCAGGAAGAGATTTCCGGTCTCGGAACACATGCCGCCGATCCGGTCCGAGACGGATGCCGGCAGGCCGGCGCTGTTGACCCAGAGGTTCCCGAGATTCATGTAGGACCTCGGGAAAACAAACTCCGCCGAACCGATGAACCTCATCAGCGCATGGCCGACCTTCTGCAGGCGAGCGTCCAGGGCGCGGAAGGAGACTTGGCCGTCTCCGGCGAGCCAGCCGTTTCTCTCATAAACGGCTCGCGTCCCCGTCCCGGGATAGGGACACAAGTAATTGCCCATGCTGAGCGGGGCGACGTCGTAGCTCCGGCCGGTCTGGAATCGTTTCCGGTAGAAACGGAGATTCGTCCTCAGCTCGCCCGCCGTGACCCCCGGATCGAACGGGATCATGAGAATCTCGACGGCTAGGCCCAGCTTCTCGAGAATTTGGAGGGCCCTTCGGTTGTCCGCGACCCGTGTCCCCTTGCCGAACCGCTTCAGCTGGGTCGGGGCCATCGATTCGAGGCCGACCTCGACCTTCCGTAAGCCGGCGGACCGCAGCTCCCGAAAGAGAGGCTCTTCGACCTGGTCGGCCCGCACGGCCATGAAGAATTCGGGCGTCAAGCCGGAGGTCCTGATGAGCCCGGCCAGCTCCGCCAGGCGGGCCGGCCCGCGCGGCCCCGGGCCCATGGCCGTTTCGTCGACGAAGGAGAAGAGGTGGGCTCCGTAACGATCAGTGATCTCCCGCATTTCCGCCACGATGGACCGGGGCGAACGCCCCCTCCAAGCCGGGCCTTCCGAGACTCCGTAGAAGGCCCGCACGGAGCAGAAGGAACATCGCCCCGGGCAGCCCCGACTCGTGCCGATGCTGACGGGCCCCCCGGCGGCGAGCACCGCGGCGATGTCGTCGCGAGCCGGGAGAGGGAGATCGTCGAGGGGGGCGATGAGGCCTGCGGGGCGAGATCGGCGCACCACGGCGCCATCGCGATAGGCCAGACCGGGGATCCCGCGCCAGTCAGCGGATTCGGACAAGGCCCGCAACAAGGTCGCGACCGTCCTTTCTCCCTCGCCGAGGCCAATCGAGTCCACGCAGGGCTGGGTCCGGAGAAGCCGGTCCGCATCGAGGGCCGCCTCGAGGCCGCCCAGGATGATGTGGCAATGGGGATGGGACGATCTGACGGCCCGGGCGATCTCGATCGCCGCGGGCATCGTCCAGTGGATCGTCGAGAGTCCGAGGACCCGGAACCGGGAACGGCGCAGGATCTCGATCACCTGGCCGGTCGAAAGCCCGTAAAGCCCGGCATTGATGATGGCGCACCTGAAGCCCGCCGCGCGAGCCGAGGCGGCAATGGAACCGATGCCGATGTTCTCCATCGAGACGAGGAGCCTTTCGAAAGGCGGGAAGACGAGCACCAGATCGACGTCGACAGGTTCGGGCCGGCGCTCTTTCTTCATGGGGTCACTCGGCCGCATCCGCTCCCTCCGCGCGGGCCAGCCAATCCAGGGTCAGGCTTAAGGCCTGTTCCCGGTCGAAGGCCGGCGTGAAGGCAAGCTCGTCGCGGATCCTCCGCGTGTCGAGGCATAAATCGCCCTCGAAATAGTACGGGATCTTGTGCGGATCGATCCCGCCCTCGGCGAGAGCCCGGCCGGAAGCTCTTACCAGCCGAGGCGGCTTTCCCAGGAGATCCGCCAGGAGTCCGGCATACTCTTCGAGGGTGAAGGGCGGGCCGCCGACATTGTAGGCGCGCCCGGCCGCCGCGGGCGTTTCGATCATCATGCGGACCGCCCGGGCCGCGTCTTGGACGAAGAGGTTCTGGCAAAAGTAGGGCCGCGGCGGCACGTAAACGGGCTGGCCTCCGCAGATTTGCCGGCGCAGGTCCGCTTCCCTGGAGGTGGGATCGCGCGGTCCGCAGACGGCGGGCAGCCGCAGAATCGACCAGGGGAGGCCGGCCACCGGCTCGGCCTGGAGGGCTCGCTCGCAGCCCGCCTTATGGAATCCGTACGAGACGAACGGGTCCGTTTCGAGAGGCCAATCCTCGGCCACGGGGCAGGGGAACGGCCACTGATAGACGCTGAGGGAGCCAATGTGGACGAAGCGTTCGATGCGCCCGCGAAAGGCCTCGATCGCGGCCCGCGTTTCTTCCTCCCGGAAGGCTGTCACGTCGACGACGCAATCGGCATCGATGGCCGCCAGAGCCTGGGCGAAGCTGAGCGGGTCGGTTCGATCCGCCTTGACTCGCTCCACCGGACCGGCGAAGGCGGCGGGTGTGAGTCCCCGGTTGACCACGCTGACGCGATAGCCGCACCGGACGAGCTCCTCCGTCACGGCGTGGCCGATGAACCCGCTTCCGCCGAGTATGGCCGCCCCCCGGCTCCGCTGGCTCAAGCGAATCCCATTTGCTGGAGAACGGCGTGTTTCGGACGGACGTTTGTTTCGTGGTCGTAGAGGAAGAATCCGGGGAAGATGTCCGGGTGGGCGCCGATGAAGTCATAATAAGGCCGGTATCGGTTCGGAACTCGGTTCAGCGCGCCGACGACCTCGTGTCCCGTGACCACGTAGATCGGGATCAGCGCCGGGATCAAATCGAGACTTCCTCCGTAGCGCCCCTCGCGGTATTCCCGATAGATGTCCGTCTGAGGAAGCATAGATAGAAGCGAAGGAAGGACGGTGACGCCCATTTGCCGGAAGCGGGCCATCTGCAGGGTTGTGGCGTAGAAATCCTCCATCTCCTCGAAGGGGAAGCCCCAGATGAAAAAAGTCTCCACGGACTCGAAAATGCCGAGCGCCTGGGTCACGGCCCGCAGGGCGTCCCGGAACTCGAATCCCTTGACGATTCTTTTCAGCACGCGGTCGGAGCCCGATTCGATCCCAAACCGAAGCTGAATGCAGCCCGCCTCGGCCATCCGCCTCATCGCCGGCTCGGTCACCAGGTTGACCCGGCCGTAGCACTTCCAGCGCATGGGCAGTCCCGAGGCTTGCAGGCGGTCGCAGAAATCGAGAATTTTCGCCTCGCTGGAGAAGAAAAACTCGTCTTGGAACAGGACGGTCTTGACTCCATAGCCTTCGTGGAGCAGCCGCATTTCCTCGATGATGTTGGCGTGGCTCCGGCGCGTGGTTCTTCGATCCCAGATGGGCGCGACGCTGCAAAAGCGGCAGCCGTAGGGGCAGCCCCGTGAGGAGACGATGCCGAAGGCGTCGTAGGCGGCCATATCGAGGCGGTGATAGGCCGGCAGCGGCAGCCGATCGAGATCAGGGATCCGCTCCGGGCTCGCGGTCTGAAAGACGGACCCGTCCGGCCGGCGCAGGAAAACGCCCGGCACTTGGGCCAGGCGTTCGCGGTCCGGAAGGGCATCCAATATCAGGGGGAGGCTCAATTCGGCTTCGCCGCGGACGACCGCGTCGATCCAGGGAAAGCGTGCCAGGATCGCGGACTCCACCCCGAAGGGCCCCACCCCGCCGAGAAGGATCGTCTTTTCGGGATGGAGCCGCTTGAAGCGCTCGGCCACGAGCAGAGTGAAAGGAAGAAGATTGGCCATGCAGGAAAAGCCCACCACAGCGGCGGTTGCGCCGATATAGCCGAGCGCCGTTTCGAGATTGAAAGGATCCATGTCCGGCCTGACCCGGGGAAGGACCTGGTAATCGACGAGATCGACGGAATACCCTTTTTGCTCGAGCACCGAGGTCAGGTAGAGGAGCCCCAGCGGAGGGTGGGCTTCGTAGTCGATCCGGTCGTCGAGCTTGATATAGAGAAGATTCAAATTGACGAGGGTGACGTCGGCTTCGGCGCCCCGCCGCGGAGGCCCCGGGTTCGTCCGTTCGGCCCGCTGCGGCGAGCCGCCGTCACGGTTTCCGGGGCGCGCCCCGACAATAGGGATGCTGCGGGCGCCACCGCCCGGTCCCGATCGCCCCGGGCCGGCGCCCTTTTTTCTCGCTGGGGTCAACCGCGTACGCCGGCGACCGCGCTGACTCGGGTCCTTGTCTCGAACTTATTCTGAACTTTCTCCTTTATTTCCTTGATTGTGGCTTCGTATTTGTCTTTCACTTTTTCCACGACGCCCTTCTCGTCCTTCTTTTTATCCTCTTCGGACAGCCCCAATCCTTTGCTCGTCATGCGGTCCTCGGCGAGCGGAGCCAGCTCCAGGACGAAAGGCTCGGCCATCGTCAGCGTCTCGGAAAAATCGGCCTTGTCGGAGGTCTTGACCTTCAGATAGATCTCGCCTTGGCTCAACTGGCCGAGCTTAAGGCCGACCGAGCCCGTTCCGTCGGTGCCGATAACCTTTTCGCTTTCCGGCGCTATGCGGTAGCTCTTGTCCTTGCCCGTCAAGCTGTAATAAACGCGGAAGCGGATGCCGGGCTGTCCCGCGATATTGAGCGTGACGAAGTCCGAATGTTCCTTGAGCAGCAACTGGATCACTTCCTGCCGGATCGCCTGGGAGGCGATCGCGGGTTTGATCTGGTCCCGCCCGGGCTGCGGCGCCATGTCGGCCTGGTTGCCCGAGTAGGCCAGGCTGGGGACGGTGTAGGCGGTCGCCAAGAGCGTCGGTATCAAGGCCCTCCCGATATTTGTTTTCTTCATAGCGATTCTCCTTTTTAGAAAATTGTCTTTCTTGGCCGTCCGGCTCGCCCTGGCGCGGCCGCCGGATCACTCCCGGGGAATCGCCTCGGAGGCGGTCGGGGGATGAGGCTGCCTGATTCCGGCTCGGAGCCAGCCCCCTTGACCATAAAACGAAGTTACTCCACGTGGTGAGTGGTGTCAAGAAAGCCGCTCGGGCAGGGCCCGAGGGGCCACGCCATCCTCCTAGACCGCGTCCTTCAAGCTGGTGCCGGTATTCAGGCACAGGACGCGCTCGTCCGGGCGGATCCAGCCCGAGGCAAGCAATCGCCGCAGGGCGGCCAGAGTGGCCGAGCCTTCCAGGCAGACCTGTAGGCCCTCGCCGGCCGCCGCCAGCGCCCGCATTTCAAACATTTCTTCGTCCGGCACGGAGACCGCCGTCCCATTCGATTCGCGAAGCGTGCGTAGGATGAGCCAGTCGCCCAGCGGCTTGGGTACGCGCAACCCCGCGGCCTGCGTTTGGGCGCCCGTGAAGAACTCGCAGCGCTCGCGGCCCTCGGCGAAGGCCTTGGCCATGGGGGCGCAGCCCGCCGCCTGGACGCAGACCATGCGCGGCCGCTGCGGCCCGATCCAGCCGAGGCGCTGCATCTCGTCGATGGCCTTCCAGATGCCGATGAGGCCCGTCCCGCCGCCCGTGGGGTACAGGATCACGTCGGGCAGCGTCCAGCCGAAGTCGAGGGCGATCTCGTACCCCATCGTCTTCTTGCCTTCCAGGCGATAGGGCTCCTTCAGCGTGGAGACGTCGAACAGCCCGGATTCGAGCGCCATCTTGGCGCACTCCCGCCCGGCGTCGCTGATGAGCCCCTGGACCAGATGGAGATGGGCCCCGGCCGCCTCGACCTCATGCTGGTTGGCCGGCGGTGCATCGGTCGGCATGAAGACGTGCGCGGGCAATCCCGTGCGCGCCGCATAGGCGGCCAGCGCGCCGCCCGCGTTCCCCGCCGTCGGGATGACGAAGCCCTTCACACCCAACTCCACGGCCCGGGAGACCGCCGCCGCGAGGCCGCGCGCCTTGAACGTGCCGGTCGGGTTGCGGCCCTCGTCCTTGATAAAGAGCGCGCGGGCGCCGAGCCGAGATCCGAGCCGGGGGGCTTCGAGCGTCGGCGTTCCGCCTTCGCCCGTCGAAATGATGCGGGCTCTATCGCGCACGGGCATCAGCTCGCGCCAGCGCCACATATCGCCCGGGCGGGAGCGGAATGCGTCCCGGTCCAGTTCCGCGCAGGCCCGGTCCAGATCGTAGCGGGCCAGCAGCGGGGAGCCGCAGGGGGCGCAGATGGTGTTGAGATCGTCGGCCGGGTAGGTGCGGCCGCACTCGGGGCACTCGAGGTGGGACAGATAGCTCATGTGGAATCGCCTCCGGCCCCGCATCATATCACGGTGAGGCGGACCGGGTCATCGGCTGTCCCGGCGGCTATTTATCCGCGATTTTCGGCGCTTGGCTCGACGGCGGCTCGAGAGATTCGACGGTCACTCGCAGACGGGGGCGGGCTTGCCGCGCAGAGCGCTGATCATCAAGGCGTAGGCGCAGCCCACCCCTGCCCGGACCTTGATGGCGTCGAAGGGGCAGTTGCGCATGCAGGCGCCGCACTCGATGCACAGGTCGCGATCGGTCAGCCGGGCCTTGCGCTCGCCTTCCATGACGAAGACCCCGTGGGGGCAGACTTCCACGCATTTGCCGCAGCCGGTACATTTATTCCGGTCGTATTCGAGGGTGACGACGTTTTCCAGATAGCGAAGCGACATGGCAGGCTCCTTGCGGTTAAATCACGGCTGAAACGATAAAGGCCGCCAATCCCAACCCCGAAGACAAGATCATCAGCGGCACGGCGGTCTTCATTTCCTTGACCACCCCGGACAGCGAGGTGATGGGACTCGATCCGGTGAAGTTCATGGCGATGAAAGCCGAGAGCGCGGGGAGTATCAAAAGATACGCGGCGGCCAAGGACCAGCCGGCGGCTGTGACAGGCGCTCCCTGGAGGGCTAGGAAACCGGCCGTCCAGAGAAAGCCCAACAGCCATCCCTTGAGGGAGAACCGCCGCACCGGGATCCAGGGCAGTAGAGCCGGGACCAGGACGGTCCCGATGAAGACGGCCCCCAGAACCAGGGGCAGATTGAAAGCGAGAAACTTCACCCCGGCTATGCCCAACCCCCAAAGCGCCAGGACGGCCAGAAAATACTTATTGGTGAAGACCATGACGATCTCGACGGGCGTCAGGACGATGCGGTCCCTGAATCGGAAGCGGTACCGCCGCATCTCCGGAGTCGCCTTCGAGCCGGCCTCGAGAAACGCGCCTAGATCCTCGGCCCGGATGGGGCCGTAAACAACCCTGAACTTCGTCCGTTTGGCGACTTCATGGGCGGCAACACCGGGGGCTCCCAGTTGGGGCAGGATCAGGGTGCGATGAGAGACTACGCGGGCCAAGCCCGCCGCCTCCACCCGGCTGATGATTTCTTCCGTCCCGAAGGTGCCTTTGCCCGCGGCGCACCAGACATTGATGCCGCGGGTGTCGAGAACGAGAATCCAGCCGTCTCGGCCGTCGAGCGCTCGCCGCAGATGGTCGAAGCTCATTTTATAGTTCCCGGTGACGAAGACGGAGGACCAGGGATCGGGCTTGCCGACGGCATACAGCCCCGGCCGCACGGAGTAGCTCATTCGATTGACGGATAGCCGGGCCAGAATCCTCCCGCGGCGATCGGCGCGGCTGAGCTCCGTCGCGACGACGGGGATGACCCCCGCGGGTGTTTCGACGGATCCGATGATCCATCGGTGATCGGCGGGCGTGAGAGGGGAGAGGGGGCCCGCGGCCGCGTCATGGTCGGACTTGGCGGGCCCGGACCCGCAGCAGCCACCGTCGTCGCAGCCGCAGGAGACCTCGCCGGGATCCTTGAGAAAGCGATCGAATATCTTGGTCATGGTCTCTGTCCTTTCCGGCAGCATCCGGTGGCGGTGTTCAGGCGTTTGATGGCATCGGCGAACTCGCCCACGCTCTCCAGGATCGACTCACGCCTGTCTTCGGGCAAAAGCTCGCTGACGCGGCTGAAATAAGCGTTGTAGCGCGTCTCGATCTCGGCGAAGATCTTGCGGCCTTGATCGGTCAGCCGGATAACAACGAAGCGGCGGTCCTTGTCGCTGGACCGGCGGTCCACCAGCCCGATTAGAACCAATCCTTGGATGGTGCGGCTCATGGTGCTGGCGTCCAAGCCCAACGCGTCGGCCAGGTCGACCAGGCTGATCTCGCCGCGGCTTCCGATCTCGAGAAGGGTATGGCATTGGCCCATTGTGACGCCGCAGCAATCGGCTTGCCCGTCGAATACGCCGCCGGATTCACGCTCGAGAATACGCAGCTTTTCCCGTAATTTAATGATTTTTTGTTCTTCCATGCGAATTTCTATGTTTGAAATATATGATAATTGTATTATACAAACAATTGATTGTCAAACTATTAAACGAATTGGTATAGAGCACCGGAGCAACCGTTTATCAGATCCAATCATCAATAAAAGCGGTCCCGATTTCGTATAATCTGTAGGCAGCGCCAAATCCGAGGAAATCGAAGCGTGCGAACCATTGTGAATCGAAAAGACGGCCTTCTGATTCGCCCGGCGATCGGGCTTTTAATAGCGGCCGCTGCTTTAATCGCGACGGCGGTGCAGGCGAATCAACGGCCGGCATCGGCCGACGCCAACCTCGGTCCGGCCGTGACTTTTTTGGCCAAGCCCCCCTTCATCGACGGCCGGCTCGATGAGGCCCTGCTGGGACTGCCGGTGCGCCGCTTCGCCTCCGACGAGCCTGGCCGGGAGGCCGGTCCCGGCTTGAACGTCACTTACCGATTGGCTTACGGGACCGAGTTTTTCTATGTCTTCATCGAAGCCGACCAATCCGCGTTCGCGGCTCGCGACCGCGGCTATCAGAACGGCGATGGCTGCCATCTCGTATTGGCCTTGCCCCGGCCCGACGGCGCGGCGTCGGAAGAATTCTACGTCCTGGGCTTTACACCCACCGCCGATCCGGCTAGACGCTGGCAGCGGCAGTTCATCTGGTACCGGAACGTCGACGTAGTGATGCAGCCGCTCCGCCGAGCCCAGTTCCGCGAGGGGAGCGAGGGAGGCAAGGCCGGTCTCGAAATACTCATCCCGTGGGCCGACGTTTATCCCTACCACCCTTGGCTGAGCGAGGCGATCGGCTTCAATCTTTGCTATGTCCAAGCCGTCGGCGAGACCGGACGGAAATACCATTTCGTCCTTCCCGATGGTTCCATTCAGATGGAGCAAAGGCCCCGACTCTCCGTCCGCTTGGCTTTCGAGCCGCCGACCCCGGCGGGCGAGACGCAAGCCTACGCGGTGCTTGAACGCAACAATATCCGGGCCGGAGAGCCGGTCGTGATCCGGGCGGCGGTTCTTTCGCCCAAGCGCGAGAATTACGTCTCGATCGTGGAGATCGAACCGCGCACCGCTGCATCGAACCGGGGCGGACTGTTCGCTCCGCGCCTGGCCGTCACGGCGGCGACGCCGGCCACGGCGGCGGAATCCACGGCCGTCTCAACCGCGACCGGCTTCGTCATGATGGCCACTCCCGGGGCCGGCTCGGCGGGGAATTCCAAGAAGCGGCTGGCGTTCAATCTCCGGCCCGGCCTGCAGGTCGTCACGCAGACGATCGACAAGGGACATTGGGAGGCGGGGCTGTACACCCTCAAGCTCGAAAAAGGCCTGCCCTCTCTCTCCCTGAGCATCCTGCCCCCGTTTGACGGCGACGGTATGGTCAAGGCGCTCGAGGCGAACGTGGACCGGCTCAAGCCGTCCAGCTTGGCCTGCCTGCGATTTCATCTGCAGGAAACGAGGCGTAGGCTGGCCGCGCTCAAGCCCTATGACGCGCCCGAGGACCTCCCGTCTCAGGCCGCCGTCCTGGCCGGCGCGATCGAGGACGCAAGCGGGGGCGTGGACGCGGTTGCCCGCGATGTCAGCCCGGGCCGCCGCCGCCGGGCCTATCGTTCGGCCGTCGACGGTACGCTTCAGCCCTATACGCTCCAGCTGCCGGCCGAATATTCGCCCAATAAGAGGTGCCCGCTAATCGTCTGGCTTCACGGCAGCGGCCAGGACGACCGCAGTCTGCCCATAGGGCTCAATGTTGCGGCGCCGGAGGCTATCGTGCTGGCGCCGAACGGCCGCGGCACGTCCAATAACTATGTCCGTGATCGGGCCCAGGATGATATCCGCGAGGCTCTGGCCGATGTGCTCGGCAATTTCTCCGTGGACGAAAAGAAAATCTTTCTGGGCGGATTCTCCATGGGCGGTTACGGCGTCTACCGGACGTTCTTCGAGAATCCCAAGCCCTGGCGGGGGCTGATGGTCTGGGCCGGCCATCCGCGGCTGTGGGGGGCGGACGTGGACTTTCTGGACGAGGCAAATCTAGCTTGCTTCGCCGGGAAGGAAATCTTCGTCTATCACGGCTCCGAGGATCGCAACTGCCCGATCGAGCTGACAATCGAGCTGGTGGGGAAGCTTAAAAAGGCCGGGGCCGTTGTCGAGTTCCGCCTCGAAGCGGGTAAAGGCCACGAGGGGCCGGGGGCGGAGACGCTCAAGGCTGCGGCGGCCTGGCTTAAGGCCCGCATATCAGGCTGATCAACTGCCGGCCGCTGCCAGCCAGGCCGGGAGCGAATCGAAGAGCCGCTTCATGATCGATTTGGAGGCGGCCTGGAAGACTTCGATCTTGCCGTAGGCCTCGCCGCCGTGCGTGTTGACCAGGTCGGTCACACCGCGCAGGATGAGGACGCGCTTGCTGTTACGGACCGCGGTATAAGCGATGGCCCCCGATTCCCAGTCGCCCGCCGCGGCGCCGTACTTTTTCCGCAGGCCGGCTATGGCCGCCGGGTCCAGATCCTGATCCGCGGAAACGAGCGTCCCGCGGACGACGTCGAGCGGCGGCTTCCCGGTCAGCCAGGTCAGGTCGATGTCGGTCGTATAGTCTCGGATCGCACCCTCAAAATCGCCCATCCGCTCGATGATGTCGTAGATGACGGTTCGGTCGGCCAGGATGATCGAGTTCCGCTCGATGGCTCCTTCGAACCCGCCGCAGGTTCCGAAGTTGATGAGCAAGCCGGGGGCGAAACGGTCGATGGCATACTGGGTTGAGGCGGCAGCCGCTACTTTGCCCCAGCCGCCGTGAAAAACGAGGACGCGTCGGGAAGATCCGTCCGGGAGCCGAAAGTCCCGGAGAAAAAATTCGCCGAAGGGGGATTTCTGGTAAGCCTCGTTCGGGAACAGCGTCCGGACGACGGCCCACTCTGCATTGGCCGAGACGAGGACGGCGGCGGAGATGGGCTCCGGCGCCTGCCCGGCGGATCGAGGCGCGGACACGATGGCTGTCGCCAGCAGAAGAATGATGGCCCCCCAGGTCCGGATGACGATTCTCATGCCGCACTCCTTGAAACGAATGAGAGGCAAGTATACTTAAAAACCCGCTCTTTTGATAAAATGGGCCGCATCAGGAGACCCCCATGGAGCAAGCCCTCACCGTCGGACAGCACCCTTGGCGGCGCTTATGGAGCTTCCTGGCCGGGGCCGGCATGATCGCCGCGTCGGCCATGACCATCCGCCATTTCTTCCTGGCCAATTTTCCCGATTCGATCTATAAAGGCGCCTTCTGCGACATCAGCGCCTTCTTCAACTGCGACGGCTCGGCTTTCTCGCCGATCGCCCAGATCTGGGGCGTTCCGATGGGCTGGTTCGGCCTCGTCGTCGGATCGCTGGTCGTTCTGGGGGCGGTCTTCCCCTCGCCCCGGTTCGAGCGGACCAACAAGTCCCTCTCCCTGCTTAACGCCTTGGGCGTTCTGGCCCTGCTGGGCTACTCTCTTTTCGTCCTCAAGAGCCTTTGCCTGCTGTGCAGCGGGTTCTATCTGTTCTCGCTCTTCAGCTTCTTCCTGTTCTGGAAGCTTGGGCTGCGCGGCGCCGGGAAGGGGATCGGCCGCTTTTTCGGCTCCTACCTCAAGCCCTCCCTCGCCATCCTGATCGCGTCCGCGGTCGTCGTCGGGGCGGGCGGCTACGGGTTCCATGAATTCCATGGGGCCAAACAGCAGGCCCAGCTAGGCGGTACGGCGGCCAAGATGGCCAAGGAGTTCTTCAGCCTGGCCGTCGTCCCCGAGCCGAGCTTCATCTCCCCCTATCGGATCGCCCAGGCGACCGAGCGCTGGGAGGACGCCCCCATCCGGGTCATCGAATTCTCCGACTACACTTGCCCCGACTGCCTGTTCCTCCATCAGCAGCTGTCCCAGCTGAAGAAGGACTTCGCCGGCAAGCTGAACATCGCTTATCAGTTTTTCCCGCTCGAGGGCAAGTGCAACCATGTCGTCGAGAAAGACATCCATCCGGGCGCCTGTGATCTGGCCCTGATCGCGGCTTACGATCCGGGCCGGTTCCCGTCGATCCACGAGGAGATCTTCGCCAACTTCCAGGAAGCCAAGAAGCCCGAGTGGCGGGCCGAGCTCGTCAAGCGCTATGGGCTGGAAGCCGCCCTGACGGACGAGGGGACCAAGGCCATGGTCGAACGCATCATCCAGACTGGGGCCGAGTACGAGAAGACCTCGGACAAGTTCTCGCATGGCATCCGCTCGACGCCGACCATGATCATCAACGGCCGGATGATCATCGGCACCCTGCCCTACGCCAACCTGAAGGCCATCTTCCAGGCGGTGCTGGAGATGTCCGAAAAGCCGGCCCAGAGCCGGTTCATCGAGAACTGGGAAAACACCCGGCCCAAGGCCAAGCCCAAGACGGGCAAGTAAGCCCGGTCTATGCTGAGAATCTGATGAAGATCAAGGGGACCAAGAACAAGACCTTCGCCCGCATCCGCGGCTTGGTCATCGTCCGGTGACCCGCTCATGACCTCCGTCGACCGCGCGCCCCGGTTCGGTCTCGCCGACGCGGCCGGGCTGGCGGAATCGCTGTTCGGCTTGCGCGCCCGGGCCGAGATCTTGCCTGGGGAGCGAGATCAGAATTTTCTGCTCACGCGGCTCGATGCCGCGCCGGGCTCCGGCCGGTTCGTCCTCAAGATCGCCAACCCCGACGAAGAGCGCGCGGTCCTGGAAATGCAGAACGCCGCTTTGCGGCGGCTGGCGGTCGCGGACCCGGGGCTCGTCCCGGAGGTTTTGCCGAACTTGGAGGGAAGCCTCATTTCGGAATTCTCGCCGGCCGGCGGCGAGCGCCACTTCGTCAGGTTGGTGTCTTACATCGAGGGCGAGCCTTTGGCCGCCGTCAAGCCGCATTCCCCCGAGCTGCTACGGGACGTCGGCCGGGCCGTCGGACGAATCGCCCGCGGACTCAGCGGATTCGAACACCCCATGGCCGGGCGGCCTTTCGTTTGGAACCTGGACGGCGGGATCGCGGTCGTCAGGCGACACGGCGGGCTTGTCCGGGAGCCGAGCCGATGGGCCTTGCTGGAACGATTCCTGGCTTGGCTCGAACGCGATGCCGAACCTCATTGGGGCCGGCTTTCCCGAAGCGTCGTCCACAACGACGCCAACGATTACAACGTGATCGTCGCCCCGGCTGCGTCGGGCGACGCGTCCTTCGGGCGCCGCGTCGCCGCCGTGGTCGATTTCGGGGACATGGTCCGCTCCTTCACGCTTTCCGACGCCGCCGTGGCCTGTGCCTATACGATGCTGGGCAAGGCCGACCCACTGGCTGCGGCTGCCCAGGTCCTGGCGGGTTTCCAAGCTGAGCTTCCGATGCCCGAAGGAGAGATCGACCTCCTCTATCCGCTCATCGTCCTGCGGCTGCTCCTAAGCGTGGCCAATTGCGCCCGCCAATCCTTGCTTCGTCCCGGGAACGAATACCTTAAGATCTCCAACGCCGCGGCTTGGGCTCTTTTGGAGCGATTGGACAGCATCCATCCTCGTTTCGCGGCGGCGGTCCTCCGCCGGGCCGCAGGCTTCGCCCCCTGTCCGAATCATGCTGCCGCCGTCCAAGCCCTCCGGTCGATGGCCGGACGATTCGCCCCCGTCCTGGGGGAAATCCCTCCGGCCTCGAAACGGACCGTCTTCGACCTGTCGATCGGGACGCTGCTCATCGCCGATCCGGCCGAAGCCGTCGACTCCGCGCGTCTGACGGAGATTCTGTTCGGCGAGATGAAGACGCGGGGCGCCGCGCTCGGCCTCGGCCGTTATAACGAGCCGCGGATCATCTACGCCGGGCCCGCCTTCCGGCCGACCGGCGATCCTCTGGCCGAGGGGCGGACCGTCCACCTCGGCATCGACCTGTTCGTCGAGGCGGGCGAGCCGGTCTGCGCCCCGCTCGACGGCGTCGTCCATAGCATCGCGGACAACGCGCGCCCTTACGATTACGGGCCGACCGTCATTTTAGAGCACCGCCTCGAAGAGGGCGGGCCGGCGTTCTACACTCTATACGGCCATCTGGCCCGGGCTTCGACGGCGGGGCTCGCGAAAGGCCGCCCCGTCCGCAGGGGCGAGCCATTCGCTGCGATCGGCCCCGATCCCGAAAACGGCGGTTGGCCTCCGCATCTCCATTTCCAGATTATCCTCGACCTGCTGGATCGGGAGGGGGACTTTCCTGGCGTCGCCCGGGCTTCGGAGAGGGAGATTTGGACGAGCCTCTGTCCCGACCCCAATCTGATCCTCGGCCTGCCGGCGGACGAGCTGGCCGACCCCGCGCTCCTTCCCGCCGAGATCATCAAGAGCCGCCGCGAACACCTCGGCCCGTCGCTGAGCCTTTCCTATTGCCATCCGATCAAGATCGTTCGCGGCTTCCTCCAGCATCTTTACGATGACACCGGCCGCATCTACCTCGACGCCGTCAACAATGTCCCTCACGTCGGCCATTGCCACCCCCGGGTCGTCGAGGCGGTCCGGCGGCAGGCCGCTGTCCTGGCCACCAATACCCGATATCTTCACGATCATTTGGCGCGCTATATCGATCGCTTGACGGCCAAGCTGCCGCCTTCGCTTGCGGTCGTCTATCTCGTCAATTCCGGCAGCGAAGCCAACGACCTGGCCCTTCGGCTGGCCCGCCGGTTCACGGGCCGCGAGTCCATGGTCGTTGTAGACGGCGCCTACCACGGCCATCTGACCTCGCTCATCGCCATCAGCCCTTACAAGTTCAACGGCAAAGGCGGCCGAGGCTGTCCGCCGGGGACCTATGTTGTTCCGATGCCGGATCTTTACCAAGGGCCTTTCCGGGCCGGCGATCCGGAAGCGGGGTCGAAATATGCCCGCGCGGTTTCCGATGCTCTTGTCCATGCGGCGGGGGAGGGACGGCCCGCGGCCGGATTCATCGCCGAATCGATCTTGAGCTGCGGCGGCCAGATCGTCCTGCCCGAGGGATTCCTGGCGGAGTCCTATCGGGTCGTCCGCGCCGCGGGCGGCGTCTGCATCGCCGACGAGGTCCAGGTCGGTTTCGGCCGGGCCGGATCGGCCTTTTGGGCTTTCGAAACTCAGGCCGTCGTGCCCGACATCGTGACCATGGGCAAGCCGATCGGCAACGGCTTCCCGCTGGCCGCCGTGGTCACGACCCGGGCGATCGCCGACGCCTTCGCCGACGGCATGGAGTACTTCAACACCTACGGCGGCAACCCGGTCGCCTGCGCCGCCGGACTGGCCGTCCTCGACGTCATCGAAGGCGAGGGCCTGCAGAGGAACGCTCTGGACACAGGCGCTTATCTTCTCTCCGGCCTGCGGCGGCTGGCCGAGGCCGCTCCGATCATCGGCGATGTGCGCGGGCTGGGGCTCTTTCTGGGCTTCGAGCTAGTCCTCGATCCCTCGACCCGGGCCCGGGCGCCGCTTCAGGCGGCTTATCTGGCCGAACGGATGCGGGAGGAGGGCGTGCTTGTCAGCACGGACGGTCCTTTCCGCAACGTCATCAAGATCAAGCCGCCGCTCGTTTTCGACCGCGCGGACGCCGACCTCTTCTTGGCGGTCCTGGCGCGAATCCTGTCCGAAGACCCGCTGAGGATATAAGCATGCTTAAGAACCACCCCCGCGGCTTCCTCTTCATGCTCGGCACTGAGGTTTGGGAACGGGTCGGCTTCTATACCCTGATCGCCGTCCTCGTCCTCTATATGGACAAGACGCTGGGCTTTCCCGACGATCGGAAAGGCGACATCTACGGGCTCTTCCTGGCCCTTTGTTATTTCATGCCCCTCCTGGGCGGCTGGCTGGGCGATCGGGTCCTGGGCCGCCGGACGACGGTCAAGATCGGCGCCGGGCTGATGGCCGCCGGCTACGTCGCTTTGGCCGCCTCCTCGGCCGCCCGGACGACGAGCTTCTTCCTCGGTCTTCTCCTGGTGGGCGTCGGGACCGGCATCTTCAAGGTCAACATGTCGGTCATGGTCGGGAATCTTTACGTCGACCGCCCCCAGCTCAAGGATGCCGCGTTCAACATCTTCTACATGGGCGTCAACTTCGGGGCCATGATCGCCCCTCTGGGCGCCACACTCGTCGGCGTGGTCTGGGGGAGCTATAACATCTCGTTCGCCATCTGCGCCGTCGGCCTCGTCCTCTCGCTTATCATTTTCCAGGCCGGGGACAAGGCCATCGCTCCGGCCGATTTCCGGAGCGCCCCGAAACCCCTGGGGATGTCGGCGGCCGCCGCGGCGCCGCCCGCGGATCAGGCCGAGGATCGGATTCGGGTCGTGACCCTGATCCTGCTCTTCCTCATCGTCATCTTCTTCTGGACCGGGTTCTACCAGAACGGGTTCGCCCTGACCCTCTTCGCCGCGCGCTCGACGAAGGCTCTGTCCTGGCTCCGGCCGGAGACTTACCAGTTCTTTGAGCCGGCCTTCATCCTGATCCTGACCCCGATCCTGTTGGCCCTCTTCGCCCGCTGGAACGCCCGCGGCCGCGAGCCATCCACCCCGGTTAAGATCTTCTCCGGCCTGGTGATCATGAGCCTGTCCATGATCGTCATGGTCCTGGCCTGTCTCGCCGGAGGCAACCGGGACATCGCCGTCATGTCGCCGACCTGGCTGATCGGGACGTATTTCCTCGTCACCCTGGCCGAGATCCTGATCTCGCCGATGGGCCTGTCCTATGTTTCCAAAGTGGCCCCACCCCGGCTGGCCGGGCTGATGATGGGCGGCTGGTATGCGGCCACCGCCTTCGGCAGCTACGGCTCGGGCCTGCTGGGCAAGTCCTACGGCAAGTTCGCCCACCACCAGTACTTCCTTTTGCTGACGGGACTGCTGGCGGCGTCCGCCGGACTGATCCTCGTCTTCATGAAAAGGCTCCGGCGCTTCGCCGGGTAGGGAGACTCCGATGCTGATTCGCGAGAAGATCCGCCAGGCTGGCGCCCTGCTGGGCGAATTCGACCTGGACTGCTGGCTGACGTTTACCCGGGAGAGTCAGGTTCTGGGTGACCCCGTGCTCCCGTTCCTGACCACGGGCGACGTGACTTGGCATTCGTCGTTCCTTGTCTTCCGCGACGGCCGGGCCAAGGCCGTGGTCGGCCGCTACGATCAGAAGACGGTTGAAGAGACGGGCGCCTACGACGAGGTGACGGCCTTCGTCACCGGCTTCAAGGAGCCCCTGCAGGCCATCCTCAAAGACGCCTCGCCCCGGACAATTGCCGTCAACTATTCCAAGGACAGCGAGATCTGCGACGGACTGACCCACGGCATGTACCTGACCCTGGTCGAAGCCTTGGGCGAAATCGGGCTGGCCGACCGGCTCGTTTCGGCCGAACGCCTGGTCTCCGCCCTGCGGGAGCGCAAGTCGGAGGCCGAGATCGGGCTTATCCGCGAAGCCATCCGGGAGACGCAGGAGATATTTGCCTTGGTGACGCCGTTCATCCGGCCGGGCCGGACCGAAAAAGAGATCGCCTCCTTCATCACGGCCGAGCGCGTCCGCCGCGGCCTGCCGTCGGCCTGGGGCGAGGTCTCCTGCCCGGCCGTCTTCACCGGGCCCGACACCGCCCAGGCCCATTACGGCCCGACCGGGCGGACGGTCCAGCCCGGCCATGTTCTGAATATGGACTTCGGCGTCAAGTTCCAAGCCTATTGCTCGGACCTGCAAAGAACGTTTTATATCCTCGAGCCGGGTCAGACTGAAGCGCCCGCCGACGTCCGGCGGGGCTTCGAAACCATCACCCGCGCGATCGAGGCATCGAAGCGGGCGATGAGACCGGGCGTGCTCGGGAAAGACGTCGACGCGGCGGCCCGCGGCGTCATCACCGCGGCCGGCTACGAGGAATTTCCGCACGGGCTGGGCCACCAGGTCGGCCGTTTCCCGCACGACGGAACGGCGCTGCTCGGCCCGGCCTGGGAGAAATACGCCCGCAAGCCCTTCCGGCCGCTGGAGCCGGGAATGGTCTTCACTATCGAGCCCCGCCTGACCGTCCCGGGACGGGGGGTTGTGACCGTGGAAGACATGGTCGTCGTGACCGAGACGGGAGCCGAATGGCTCTCCGACCCGCAGACCCGTCTGATCCTGGTCGGCGGGTAAGCGAGGAGGCGCCCATGCTGTTCAAGATCTTCTGGATCTTCACCCGGGTGGCGCTCTTCTCCTGGGGCGGCGGCCCAGCCTCGCTGGCCTTGATGCAGCGCGAGGTCACCCACGCCGGCTGGGTCACGTCGAGCGAATTCGCCGACGCCGTGGCCATCAGCAACGCCCTGCCCGGACCGATCGCGCCCCAGGTCTCGGCTTACATCGGCTACAAGCTGGCCCGCCTGCCCGGGGCGATCATGGCGGTGGCAGGGACGGTTCTTCCGACAACCCTCCTCATGCTGGTTATGATCGTCTATTTCTACAGCATCAAGGACAGCCCGGCCGTCAAGGCCATGCTCAAAGCCGTGCGGCCGGTCGTCGTCGGCTTTCTTCTCTGGACCGCCTACGACATGGCCGCCAACGTCTTCGGCGTCAAGGCTCAAGGCTGGGCTTCGGCCCTGACCATCGGCTGGGACAAGATTTTGATCGTTCTGGCCGCCTTCGTCCTGCTGACCTTCACCAAGGTTCACCCCGTCCTGCTTATCGTCGGGGCGGCCGTGTTGGGCTTTCTGGCCTACCGCTGATACATTCGCGGCGCCAAACCCCGATTTTCAAATCGGGGATATAAGCGCCGCTCAGTATGAACCCTATAAATACCCCGGGGCTTCAGCCCTCCCTCATCCGCTTCGCGGCTGAGGACTGCAAAGCCCGGGGTATCGAGCGGGTTTATACTCGGCCGGCCCGACTCGCCGGTTCAGGCCTTCGTCACCATCCGTCGTCGTAAAAAGAAAGTGAAGGAGAAGACCAGGGCCAGAACGGCCAGGGTGATGAGGAGGGCCAGCGAAAAAGCCGCTTTGGCGCCCGGTTCCGCCATCTGCACGCTTCCCACCACCGGCAGGACGAGAGCCGAAAGGGCGCCCTTGCCCCGGTGCACCTTCAGAACCGGCGGCGGCGTCAGGGCGGGCGTTTGGGCGTTGTCTTTGTCGGCGCCGGTGATCGTCAGCCGCAGCCGGTGGCCGGCGTTGAACACGTTCGAGGTGGGCTCCATCTCAAAATCAAGCTCGACCGGCTCGCCCGGCGCGAGATCCCTGGCGTCTTCGGCAAAGCCCCGGTGGTAGGGGAGACCATCGTTATTGTAGGGCGCGCCGCTCACGATCCGCTGGGAGGCCCTTAAAACTCCTTCGGTGACATAGGTCGAGATGCCCTTGGCGTCGACTTCCTCCAGATAGGCGAAGACGTCGGCGTCCTTGGCGGTCGAATCGATCCAAAGCTTAACGACGGGCGCTCCCGTGACTTCGAGGTCCGCCCCCAGGAGCGGTGTCGTGTAAGTCAAGCCCTTGCGGTCGTTGGCGGCCATATCGGGACAGCCGAATCCGCCTCCGACGGCGTTGTCCCAGCGAGTCGCCGTGCCGCTTGTAGCCGAGTAATCGATGGTCAAGGCGTCCGCTCCCTCGGCCGCCGGCTTGCGGCGCAGGAAGCCGTCGTTGGCCGAGCCGATGGTCCCGGACTTTCCTTGGCCCGGATAGAATTCGACGGGCTTGGCCGCGGGCAGCGGCCAGTCGGCCGCTGTCCGCCACTCGCCGGCCCCGGGGCTTAGCATGACCTGGTAGGTGATCGGCGCGTCGTTCATGACGCCCGTATCGATGCCTTTGAGCCAGTAATCGTACCAGCGCAGCGATTCGATCGTCAGCAGGACCAGTTCCTCGCGCGCGACGGCCGGATCCCTGGGCGAGTGCGACCAGGCTCCGACGGTCAATCGCTTGGGGACGGAGAGGTTTCGCCAGAGGGCGAACTGATCGCTGGTGAAGGAATCGTACCAGCCGCCGAAGAGGTATACCGGGATGCCGCTCTCGTTGATCTCCTTGATATGGGAGGCGGGATCCCAGAGGGCGAAAGGCCGCGTCCCGGTGGCTTGGTCCAGGCTGTCCCGGAATCGGAGCGGGCTCATGATGTCGATCAATGGGCGGTTCTTGCGGTGCTCCTCCAGGGCGGCCTTGAGGAGCTTCCCATCCTTGTCTTCGTCAACCGGCGCAGTACCGGGCTGATGATCCAATTGCCGCGTCAGGTCGCTCCAGGTCTTGGTGAAATCCTCCCGGAAGACGCCGCCGGGCGAGCCCATGTCGTATAAATCGAAAAGGGCCACCATCGGCATGATGGCTTTTAAGTGAGGCGGCTTACGCGCCGCGGCCATGAGCTGGGTGATGCCGAGGTAGGAGCCGCCGAACATGCCGATTTTGCCGTCGCTCCAGGGCCGCACGGCCAGCCATTCGGTGATCTCCCGGGCGTCCTCGGATTCCTCGGGAGTGAAAACGCCGTTCGAGACGCCGAACGAGGCGCCGGCGCCCCTGACGTCGACTGCCGCCAGGATATAGCCTCGCTTGAGCAGGGCTAGAAGATGCGGGGCCTCCAGGGAGCTCCGGACCTTGCCGTCCATGACCGAAGCCCGCCGGTAGCGGGTGTGGGTCCAAAGCACGGGCAGGGGCATGGTTTCGACGGACCCCTTGCGGGCCGGCCGGAGGATGTCGACGGCCAGCCGGATGCCGTCGCGCATCTTCACGTATTGGGAGGTCCGAACCCAGGAATCATAGAGGGGGATGGCTATGGCGGGGTAATCGCCGAACTTGGCTTGCACGACGAGGCCGGCGGATGCCGGAGCTGGGGCTTGGCCAAAGGCCGCGGAGGCCGCGCCGGCCAGGAGGAATGCCAGAAGCGGGATGGCCGTTATTCGGTTTTGGATGGACATGGAAATCTCCTCTTTCTTCGGACGGAAAATCCGGGCTTGCCCGAGGGCTATTTCGCGCACTCGAGCTTTTCGACCAGGATATGGTATTCCACTGCGGGAGCGTCGGAGCCCGGCCGCTTCGTCTCGCCTTTGACCTCGACCACCGTCCCCCAGACGGTCAAGAAGCCGGGACAAACCACGGGTGCCTTGGCGTAGAGCACGGTCTGGCGGCCGAGCTCATAATCGAAATAGGCCATCTCGGTGGTGCCCTCGGGCCAATGAATCATATGTTGCCAGGGGGTCTTTGCCAGCCGGCCTTCCAGGACGACTTTTCCCCCGACGCGTCCGCTCAATTCGTCCTGCGGGCCGATCCGGAAATAGCTCTCGGCCGCTTGGCCGGCTTTCCCGTCGGCCGCCGCATCCCCGCCTTTCCGGCAGGAATTTCCGGTCGCCAGCAGGACCAGGCCCATCAGGGCGGCGAGCACCATCTTGGCCATGCTGTCCCTCTTCCTCGTTCTGTTTTTTCGAGCCAACTATGCTTGAAGAGGTCGGACGATGTCAACGCCGCCGGCCCGTTTGCGGACGGCCGCGGCCGGTGGTAGAATAAGTCCGTCCTTTCGAAGAAAAGGGTCGAAGGACGGGGAGCGGAAGTACTGGGTAGAGGAGCGTCCGCATGAAAAAAAGCCTGGTCCTTCTTCTGATCGTCCTCTTGGCCTCGGTCGCCGCGTGCCGAAAATCCAAAACACCCGCCGCGGACGCCGCCACAGCCTCTCCCGCCGCAAGCGAAGCGCCTCCTTCCCTGGAGACAAGCTCAGTTTTGAAGACTTTTCGGGAAGGGGACGAGGCCGATATCCTCGAGGTTCTTGCCCTGATGACGACCGACCATGAGGGCTGGGCGGCCGGCGACTACACGGATTTGATACGGCCGCTATGGAATCTCTTCGTTCGCCAGACGGGCCCCGACGCCGACCCGGCGGCGGCCGAGATCAGGCGGCGCGTTTCCAATTTGTTCAATTTCGGAAGCTGGTATCCGATCGTCGAGGATCTTCTGATCCTGGCGGTCGATCGCAACGCCCTGCCGGCGGTGCGCGAGGCGGCCGCCGAGCATTTCTGGCGGTTCGCCACCAAGGAGAAGGCCGGCGAAGGCTTGGCCATCCCGCCGGCGGACCGGCCTCGCATCGAGAAGGTCGTGCTGGTCCTGCTCGACGAGTCCGACGACACACTGGTCGTCACGGCCGCCCAGACGGCGTCCGCCCTGGGAATGAAGCCGGCCGCGCCCAAGCTGAAGGCGATCCTGGCCCGGGCTGGAGACTCGGCCGAGGCCCGTAGCCTGAAGTACTCCGTGGCCGAGGCCTTATTCGGACTCGACAAGTCCGAAGCCGCCCTGGCCGCTATGCGGGCGCTGGCTGCCGGCAAGGGCGATTTCAGCGAAGAGGCGGCCGACTTCCTCAAGAAGAACGCGAAGAAATAGCCGAGACGGGGTATCATGTCCGGGATTCCATGATCCGACCCGGCGATCCGTCCGTCCCCCCTCCGGCCCCGCCCGGGTCGAGGGACAATGCCCGCCCCAAGCTCGTCTACCCGCCGGAGCTCCCGATCACGGTCCGGCGGGACGAGATCGTTCAGGCCATCCGCTGCCGGCAGGTCGTCGTCATCGCCGGCGAGACCGGTTGCGGCAAGAGCACCCAGATCCCGAAGATGTGCATCGAGGCGGGTCGCGGCCGGCGGGGCATGATCGCTGTCACCCAGCCGCGCCGGATCGCCGCCGTGACCATCGCCGGCCGCATCGCCGAGGAAATGGGCGAACCGGTCGGCCGCTCGGTCGGCTACAAAATACGCTTTGACGACACGACCCCGCGAGACGCCTGGATCAAGGTCGTCACGGACGGCATGCTGCTGGCCGAAACGCAGGGTGATCCGAGGCTCCTGGCCTACGACACCATCGTCATCGATGAGGCCCACGAACGGAGCCTCAATATCGACTTTCTGCTGGGCATCGCCAAAACGCTGCTTCCGGTCCGGCCCGACCTGCGCCTGATCATCACCTCGGCGACGCTCGACATCGAGAAGTTCCGGGCCGCCTTCGACGGCCCCCCCATAATCGAAGTCGGCGGCCGGACTTTCCCGGTCGACGTGGAATACCGGCTGCCCGACCCCGAGTCGCGGCAGGATCAGGACTATACCGACGCCGCGGTCGAGGCGGTCGACGATCTGAGGGCTGGGAAGCGTCATGGCGACATCCTCATCTTCATGCCGACCGAGCAGGACATCCTCGAGACCTGCGAAAAGCTGGAAGGCAGGAAATATCTCGGCGTCACCGTCCTGCCCCTCTTCGCCCGCCTGCCCGGACCCCAGCAGGGGCGCGTTTATCGCGTGACGGGCCCCAAGATCGTGGTGGCCACCAACGTGGCTGAAACCTCGCTGACCATCCCCGGCATCCGCTATGTCGTCGACACCGGGCTGGCCCGCATCTCCCAGTATCTGCCCGGGGCGCGCATCAACAGCCTGCCCATCCGGCCGATCTCGAAGAGCAGCGCCGACCAGCGCAAGGGCCGCTGCGGCCGCGTCTCCGAAGGCGTCTGCGTCAGGCTGTATTCCGAGGACGACTACAACGAAAGGGCCGCCTTCACCCCGCCCGAGATCCAGCGCTCCAACCTGGCCGAAGTCATCCTGCGGATGATCTCGCTGCGGCTCGGCCATCCGGCCAAGTTCCCCTTCGTCGATCGGCCCACGGCGGCGGCCGTCAAGGACGGGTTCGAGACGCTTCACGAGCTGGGGGCCATCCGCGAGCAGGATGGCGAACAGGTCCTGACCGAGACGGGCCGTGGCATGGCCCGCATGCCGCTCGATCCGCGCCTATCGCGCATGCTGATCGAGGCCGTCAAGGAAGGCTGCCTGCGCGAGGTGGCGGTGATCGCGGCCGCCATGAGCATTCGTGATCCGCGCGAGCGGCCCCCGGACAAGGCCGCCCTGGCCGATCAGATGCACGCTCCGTTCCGGGAAGAGAGCTCCGACTTCCTGACCCTGCTCAACATCTGGGAGCGCTTTCACGGCGACTTCGAGGGCTTGAAGAGCCAGGGGCAGAAGCGGCGCTTCTGCCACGAGCATTTCCTGTCCTACCCGCGTATGCGGGAATGGGCCTACGTCCACGCCCAGATCCTGGACATCCTGCGGGAGATGCGCGTCCCCTTGGGGCGGACCCACAAGTCGGAGATCAGCAAGGTCCTCTACGGCGCCATCCATCGGTCGATCCTGGCCGGCATTCTCAGCAACATCGCCGTCCTCAAAGAGAAAAACATCTACACGGCGGCCAAGGGCCGGGAGGCGATGGTCTTCCCCGGATCGGCCTTATTCAACAAATCGCCGCATTGGATCGCGGCCGCCGAGATGGTCAAGACTTCGCGGCTGTTCGCCCGGCTGGCCGCCCGCATCCAGCCCGAATGGCTGGAGGAGCTGGGCGGGGAGATGTGCAAGAAGAGCCACTCCGATCCCCGCTACGACAAGGCCCGCGGCCAGGCCGTCTGCACCGAGCGGGTGACCCTGTTCGGGCTGGAAATCGTCTCCAGCCGGACCGTGGCCTTTGGCCCCATCGACCCCGAAGAAGCCCATCGCGTCTTCGTCCGCGAGGCGCTCGTCGAAGGCGCGGCCAAGGAGCCGTTCGATTTTCTCTCGCGCAACCTCGCCCTCAAGGCCCGCCTCGAGACGGCCGAGGAGAAGCTCCGGAGGCGGGACATCTTGACCGACGAAGAGCGGATGGCCGAGTTCTACGAAGCCCGTCTGGCCGGGGTCTTCGACATCAAGGGCCTGCGTGACCGCATCCACCGGCGGGGCGGCGACGCCTTCCTGGCCATGACCGAGGCCGACCTGATCGAGGACGCCCCCGACGAAGCCAAGCTGCGCCAGTTTCCCGACGATCTGCGCCTGGGCGAGCGGCGCTTCCGAGCCCTCTACAAGTTCGCCCCGGGCGAGAAGGACGACGGGGTGACCTTGCGCGTCCCCGCCGAGCGAATAGGCTCCGTTCGAGCCGAGCCCCTGGAATGGGGCGTTCCCGGCCAGTTGAAGGAAAAGATCACCGAGCTCATCCGGGGCCTGCCCAAGCGTCATCGCAAGCTCCTCGTCCCAGTCGGCGAGAAGGTCGATGTGATCATGGCCGAGATGCCGCGGGCCGAGGGTTCGCTGTTCGCCGCCCTGTCCAAGTTCGTCAAAGCCCGCTTCCGGGCCGAGATCCCGCCGGCCGCCTGGGCGGAGGTCGAGATCTCGCCGCATTTGCGGATGCGCGTCGCCGTCACTGATCAGAAGGGCAGAGAGCTTGCCGCGGGCCGTGACCTGGAGGCATTGAAGAAGCTGGGTCGGGAGGGGGAGGTCGAGCCGGAAAGCGAGGAGTGGAAACGAGCCCAGGCCCGTTGGGAAGCGCCGATTGCGGACCCGTGCGCCTTCGGGCCTCTCCCCGAGGCCTTGGCCGTCGGCTACGGTGCCGCGGCCTATCCTGCGTTGTCGGTTGGCGAGGGCGGGGTGGGGGTGCGGTTATTCAAGGACAAAAACGAGGCCATGACGGCGCATAAGGTGGGCATCGAGGCCTTCCTGATGCGGACGTTCGCCAAGGACGTCAAATACATGGAGCGGCACGTGGTTCTCCCCGCGGAGGCCCACAAGGCGGCGCTTTTCTTCGGCGGCAAGGCGGCCTTGGAGAAAGCCCTCCTCGAAAAATTGAAGGAGGATGTTCTGCGGGTGCCCATCCGGTCCGGCGTGGAGCTTCGAGCCTACTCCGACAAGGTGGTGCGCGCTCTGTTCGAGAAGGGGCAGGCCCTTCTCCGGTCCGCCGAGGCCGTCCTCGAGGCCTATCGGAAGGCGCGAACGGCGGTGGATGCGATCCCCGCGTCGAATCCCTCCAGCAAGACACTATGCGCGCTGCAAGACGAGTTCAAATCCGAGCTCGAGTCTCTCGCGCCCAAGGACCTCTTCGCCTCTTTGAGCGGCGAGCGATTGGCCCGGATTCCCGGCTATCTCGAAGCCTTGGCCGTCCGGGCCGGCCGGGTCAAGGTCGATCCCGAGAAGGATCGCAAGAAGGCCGCCCAGGTCGAGCCGTTCCTCAAGGCCTTGCGCGCCTTGGAGGCCAAGGCGGCCAAAGGCTCGGCGGCGTTCAAGGCCGGGGTCGAGGAGTTCCGCTGGCTGATCGAGGAGTTCAAGGTGGCGGTCTTCGCGCCCGAGGTCAAGGCCGCCGTGACGGTATCGCCGAAGCGGTTGTCTGAAAAGGTGCGCGAGATTGAGGCGTCGTTGACTTGATTTATCCCTTCCGGCAGTGTTACTATTTCCTTAGAAGGTGGCATCAATGACCAAGCTTGTCCGTTTCGGCGTCTCGCTAGAGAAGGGCCTACTGGCCAAGTTCGACGCCCTCGTTGCCGAACGCGGCTTTGCCAGCCGCTCCGAGGCGTTTCGCGACCTCATCCGGGGCTCGCTCATCGAGCAGGACTGGAAAGCGGGGGAGGAGGTCGCCGGTGCCGTCACCCTGGTTTACGACCACCACCGCAAGGATCTTCTGGGCCGCATCACGGACATCCAGCACGATTACCACCACTTGATCATCTCGACCCAGCACATCCATCTCGACCATGACCACTGCCTGGAGATTATCGCCGTTCGGGGCCGGGCGGGCGATGTCGGCCGGCTGGCCGACTCGCTCCGCTCGATCAAAGGCGTCAAGCACGGCACGGTCAGCATGTCGACGGCCGGACAGGATTTGGAGTGACCCCTTTTTTCGGATCTTCTCCCATCTCCGGGAAGCGCGGCCCGGGGTATTGGCCCGGCGGCTTCGGGCTCTACTCGCCTTTTCCCACAGCTTTCCTCGGCGCCTCGGAACTCCGCATTCGAGATCTCCCGGTCTTGAAGATCACCCACTCCGTTTCGATTCCGTCAGATGGTTTGCGTGCTCAAACAGCCCTCGTCGCCTGGCCAGAGCCAAGTACCCTCGGAAAGTTGTGGAAAAAGGCGCCGCCCTCGCGATTTCGCCGTTGGCCAACACCCCGAACCGCACTCATATCCCGGAGATGGGAGATGAACCTTTTTTTTGTATCCTTGGTAGCACGAATACATCTTCTAATAGCACTTGAGTCCCGCTAGTGCAGGCGGAGTCGCGGCTTTGATGGAGGAGACGTTCATGGCTGGAAGAAACAGATTCGCGGTATCGGTACTGGCTTTCGGGTTGGTTTTCTCGATCTTCCTGCGGGCGGAGGAGAAAAAGCCGGGAGTCCCTTCTCCCGCCCCGGCCGGACAGAAGGCCGAGGCCGAGCAGGCCAAGAAGAAAGAGGCCGAGAAGGACAAGCAGGAGAAGACCAAGCTTTTCCAGCTCAACCCCGTCGTCATCGACGTCGTCGAATCGGCCCGCGACAAGGCCGTCCCCAACATGACCGTGGTCAAGCCGGAGCTCTTCCCCCAGTCGATCGGCGTGACTCTGGACGCCGCCCTGTCCCGTCAGGCCGGCGTCGACGTCCAGCGCATCCAGGAGGTCGGCACGGCCATGGATGACGATTCGATCAAGATTCGGGGGATGGGAGCCCGCCGGATCAAGGTCCTGCGCAACGGCCGGCCGCTCAACACCTCGGGCTCGGCCGGCGGCTATTTCATCGATTGGACCATGATCCCGCTCAACGGCGCGGACCGGATCGAGGTGGTCAAAGGGGTGGGCGACCCTCGCACCGGCAACGTCATCGGGGGTGTCGTCAACCTCGTCCCGCGCACGCTCACGCAGCGGTTCGCGACCGAAGTCCAGGCCTCCTATGCCAGCTACGTCACCTCGGCCTTCAATCTCTTCCACGGAGCCAAGCCCGGGGCCTTCGAATATTCGGTGGCCGGCGGCTATACCCAAAGCGACGGCTACCTGCGAAACGGCGCCGCCCGCATGGCCAACGCCGACGTCCACCTCGGATACGACTTCGCCTGGAAAGGCCGGCTGACGGCCGACCTGGCTTTCGCCGACGTCAAAAAGAATTTCGCCGTCTCCAACCGAGCTTCCAAACTATTCGGCGATCCCCTTTACGACACCCCGCTCGACCCGGACTACCCGGCCGCCGACGGCGAGATCATGTACGGCGGCATGGGCGCCAACGCCGAGCCCGGCAGCTACTGGGTCAAGACCAAATGGACGGCCGACCTCGGCTACGAGCAGGCGATCGGGGAGAAGGGCCTCCTTTCGGCCCGCTACTGGCAGAACCGGGGCGATCGTGAATCCCTTAACACTCGCGCCTCTCTCAACCGGATCTTTCATAAAACGTTTTTCGACGATCGCTCCTACGGAGCTTCGACGAGCTACACCCACTTTTTAGCCGCCCAGACCCTGACCTTCGGCCTGGATTTCTCCCATTTGCGGGACGCCGGGGAAAGGAACGAGACGGACGACTTCCGCGCGCCTTATGTCTATGGATCCTACGTCTCAACCAAGAACCTCGAGATCTACGCCATGGACGAGATCCGGCTATTTGAGGCGGCCGTAACTGTGGTTCCGGGCCTTCGGTATCTAGACTATCAAGGCTTGGCCGGTCCCCAAGGCAAGGTCGAACAGATTCCCGACATCGCCAAGTCGGGGCTGGCGCCTTCGTTGAAGATCGTTTGGTCCTACGCCCCCGAGGCGATGCTCTATTTCAGCGCGGCCCGGGCCTTGCGCATGCCGGCCGCTCCCGAATACTACTGGCACTATGACCCCGACGACGCCGGCGTCAACACGAGCGGCCTGCCGTTCCGGGAAGAAGACGGCCTGCTTCTCCAAGCCGGCTGGAAGGCGGAATGGGGGGGAGCCCGCTTCGAGATCGCGCCTTACTTCTACGGCATCAGCCGCTACATCCAGTTCGACCTGATCAACTTCGTCTCCTACAACATCGACCGGGCCGATCTCTATGGGATCGAGCTGGAAGTCAGCCGATCGCTCGGCGGCGGATGGTCGGCCTTCGCCAATTACACCTGGCAGGCCAGCCGGACCAAGGGCGACCCGTTCGTCGGCATGTTCGTCGACGCGGTCGATCGGGGCTTTAACGAGCTCCCCGGGCTGCCCGCCCACAAGGCCAACGTCGGACTGCAATATCGTTCGCCCAAGGGCTTCTCCGCGGCGCTGTTTGTCCAGGCCGTTTCCGAGCAGAAGGTCATCTACAACAACAACGTCCTTTACAACACCGATCTGCGCCTGCGGACCCAGCCCGGGTATGTCCGGGTGGACCTCGAAACGCGGATCCCGATCACGGGCTTTCTGGAAGCCTCCGTCTTCGTCCGCAACATCCTCGATGCGGCCTATCTGGAGCGCTTCGGCTTCCCGGCCGCCGGCCGCAACGTCGGCCTCTCTCTCAAGTCCAAGTTCTAAAAATGACATCCGAACTGACCGCCCTTCTCCTCACCGCCGGTTCGC
Organism: Candidatus Aminicenantes bacterium; assembly: GCA_026393855.1. NCBI lineage: Bacteria > Candidatus Aminicenantota > Candidatus Aminicenantota bacterium. The sequence goes on along the minus strand of JAPKZJ010000092.1, from coordinate 8,111 downwards.
TGGGCTTCGTCCACACCCTCATCGGACCCGATCATTACATCCCCTTCATCGCCATGTCCCAGGCCCGCCGCTGGACCCGGCGCAAGACTCTTTTCATCACCCTGCTCTGCGGCCTCGGCCATGTCTTGAGCTCGGTCGTGATCGGCCTGGCCGGCATCGGGTTGGGTCTCGCCGTGGCCCGGCTGGAGGGCATCGAAGCGACTCGCGGGGACATCGCGGCCTGGCTGATGATCGGCTTCGGTTTGGTTTATGCCATATGGGGGATCAAGCGGGCCTTGCGCCGCCGGGCCCATACCCACGCCCATCATCATCCCCACGGCGGGCACGATCACGGCCACTCCCCTGACCATGAGCATGTCCACGCCCATGCCGGGGATCCGGCCGCCGTCGGTCCCGAGCCGAAGGCCAACATCACGCCCTGGGTGCTGTTCACCATCTTTATCTTCGGGCCGTGCGAGCCGCTCATCCCGATCCTGATGTATCCGGCGGCCCGGATGGGGGCCGGTTCGGTCGTCCTGGTTACGGCCGCGTTCGCCGTCGCCACGATCGGGACCATGCTGACGATCGTCGGCCTGGGATCGGCGGGCCTGCGGATCGCCCGCTTCGGCGGGCTGGAGCGGTGGATGCACGCCACGGCGGGGGCCATGATCCTCCTGTGCGGCTTCGCCATCAAGTTTATGGGATTGTGAAGCGGCCCCAGCGGTTGCGCCGTGGCGGCCGGCCCGGTATGATAGCCGGGTGAGCGAAGCGATGGACCGAAAACGCGATGATGCCGAACGCTGGATGCGCCTGGCTGTAGCGGAGGCCCGCCGCGGAGTTCGGGCGGGCGATGGCGGCCCTTTCGGTGCGGTTCTGGTCTGTAACGGACAGATCATCGCCCGCGGCCATAACCGTGTGATCGCCTCGAACGATCCCACCGCCCACGCCGAGATCGTGGCCCTGCGCCGCGCCTCCCATAAGCTCGGCCGTTTCCACCTCCCCGATTGCACGGTCTATACGACTTGCGAGCCCTGCCCGATGTGCCTGGCGGCGATGCACTGGGCCCGGATCAAGGTCTTTTATTTCGGCTGCGATCGGCGGGACGCGGCCCGTATCGGCTTCGCCGACAAGGATATCTACGACGCCCTTGCCGGCCGGCCGGTGAAAGGGGCTCCGCTGGCCCGCCCGCTATTGCGCGAGGCCTGTCTCGGTGTCTTTGCCGAGTGGGCCGGCCGGACAAATAAAGTCCTTTACTGAAGGAAATGCCCTTGGCCAAACACCGCTTCCCCGCTCCTCAACTATTCTGGGCCGGCGTTTTCCTGTGCGGCGCGACGGCGCTCATCAGCGCGCCCGCCGTCGATTCGCCCGGCGTCCTCAAACGTTGGACGGACCGGCTCATCCCTTTGCCCCAGAAGATCGAGACGGCCGGATCCGTACGGATCGCCTCTCGCGAAATCTCTCTATCACTACCGGACATGAAATCGCCTTTTATCCGCACTGCGGCCGCGATCCTCGCTCCTTTGGCCAAAGGGGAGGGATTCGAGATCCGCGGCGTGCTGACGTCGGGAGATTGTCCGGCCGATCTCCAGGACGCACTGCGGGCCGCGCCCAACAGCGCGCAAGCCTACGCCATCCGGCCCATTCTCCAGGCGGGCCGATTCCGCGGCCTGCTTTTGGCCGCCAACACGCCGGCGGGGCTTCTCTACGCCGCCACAACGCTGCGTCAGCTCGTTTCGCCCGGCCCGACTCCCGAAACGCGCTTCGAAATCCCGCAAGTCTCGATCCTGGATTGGCCCGACCTGGAAGAGCGGGGCGAATGGGGCGGCAATTCGATCCTGGACATGCCCTGGCTGGCCGAGCGCAAGATGAACGCCGTCGAAGTCCATGCCCAGCTCGGCTTCAACGAAGACGGCTCGCCCAAGGCTTCGCTCGATCCGCGATGGCTGGAGGAAAGCGGCCGGCAGGGCATTAAGCTCGTCCCTATCATCCTCCACATGGAGCAATTGGCCGGCACGGGCCTGTTCCGCTACCATCCCGAAGTGGCGGCGACTCCCGAACCGGGCAAGCCTCTCCCGACCGACTACACGCCGCCCGTCTGCTTCTCCCAACCCAAAACGGCCGAGCTGCTCTCCGGCTGGATGGGCCTCTTGCTGGCGCTTCCCGGTGTGGACGAAGTGGACGTCTGGCTTTCGGAAGAGACGAATCGCTGCTACTGCCCTCTCTGTGCCGGGAAAGAGCCGTTCGTCCTGGAGGCCCAGGGCATCCAACGGGCCTTTGAAATGATCCGCCCGCGTCATCCCGGCTCTCGGCTCCGCATCCTGTTGACCCAGGCCAGCCACGACGTCAACGACGAGGTGCTGGCCTCGATCGCGCCGCAGACCAAGGTGATCTATTACGACGGCGGCCGGACCTATGACAGCTCCCACCGGCCGATGATCGAGCCGCTGCTGGAAAAATTCGCATCCGCCGGCGGTTGGTTGGGTGTCTATCCCCAGCTGACGAACTCCTGGCGAACCGTTTTCCCCTTCAGCGGCGCCCATTTCATGAAAGCCAGGATGTTGGAGTTCGCGTCCAAGGGGCTGCACGGTTTCTTCGGCTACGCTACGCCCAACAATCGCTATTATGAGTTCAATGTCACGGCCGCCGCCGAATGGGGCTGGAATAGCAGCGGCCGGACGCCGCGGGAGTTTGCCGAGGTCTATGCCTTGCGGCGGGGGATTCCCCATCCGGTTGAATTCGCGGCTTGGGCCGAAATGCTCGGACCCGTCGGCTGGAAGCTGGCCGGCAGCCGGACCGTCGAGAATCTGCTCTTCGGCGCCGGAGGGTTGGTCTTTGTCGATGGCCGGATCGTGCCGGGCAGCCTGTCCGAATCGCTCACCCGGATGGCCTTCGGGGGGACGCTCCTGACCGAGTTCGCGGATGCTTCCGATTTCGCCGACAGCCGGGCCCGCGTCGATAAAGCCCTGGCCTTGGCTGTCACGATCGACGATCCCGCCATCCTGGTCGAAACGCTGAGCGTGGCCGGTGTTTTGGATCTTTTGGCCGGTCTGCAGGAAATCGCTGCGGCCAGATCATTGACGGATGCCGCAGAGAAGCAAGCGCGTCTGGGCCGGGCCTTGGCCGGGCTCGACGCGACCGCTCGTTCGCTTACCCAAGCCCTCGACCGTTGGGGAAGGGAAGTCAATCCCGTGCCCCGCCACAAGCTCGCCTCGCGCTTTCGGGACACGGTCGACTTTTCCGCTCACTTGGCGGATGCCGAACGTTATTTCTTCGCGGATCTCCATCTGCCTGATCCCGCCGCCGCCTTTCGCAGCCGCCCGGTCGCCCGCTGGAAAAGCGAAGACTTCGCCGGTTCGGATGCCATCGAGCTGTGGGCCGACGTCGACGGAGCGATTGACGGACCGGGCGAATACGACGTGACTCTGCGATTCGAGGACGGGGCCTCGGGCGTCAAGACGCGGGCGGTGACGCTGCTGCGCGGCCCCGACCGGGCCGGCGCCAAGCCGGTGGCCGAGGACCGCTGGGACTTTCGCATCGGCCGCTTCGACCGTTATGTGGACTATTGGCTGACCCTGCCCAAAGACGGAGCTGCCGGTTCTCCCGGCGATCATATCTTTCTCAAGATGGAGATCGTCGGGCCGGCGATCGACGCTCCAGCCGATCGCCGGACGTGCAGCGGCCTGGCCACGATGCGTAAATCCTGGAGGCAGTAAGGAGCGGGATTAAGGTTCGTTTCCCATCTCCGGACCGCGTTTCCCGGAATCGGGAGAAGAACTTTATTAAGGTTCTCTTCCATTCTGTGTGGCCTACGGCACGGAATTCGGCCCGGCGGCGCGGGTTTTTCACGCCTTTTTTGCGCTACTCTTCTCGGCGCCTGCGGAACTCCGCATATTCGATCTTCCCAATCTGCACGATCACCCACTCTGTTTCGTTCTCGATGAGCGCCACGTGCTCAAACATCCCTCGGCGCCCGTTGGGTTCCCTCGAAGAGGTTCGTAAAAAAGTCTAAACCCGCGCGGTTTCGCCGTCGGCCGAATACCGTGCCGTCTCACCTACCCACACTGAATGGAAGAGATTCTTTATTAAAAAGCGCCTATAACGGCGGGTGCGTTCGGCCGTCACTCCCACTCGATCGTGCCGGGCGGCTTGGACGTGACGTCCAGCGCCAGCCCGCTGATTCCGGGCAGGGCCAGGATCGAGGTCCGCAGCTCGGCGATCAGCGCCTCGGGCAGGCGGGCCGGGCGGGCCGTCATGGCCCGCTCGGAGTGGATCGGCCGGATGATGACCAGCTCGCGGCCCCGGCCGTCGATTCGCAGGGGCACGAAGACCGTCGGGCACTGCCAGATCTCGTCGTAAATGCCGTGGCGGCACAGTCCGTCCATGACCAGGGCGTCGGCCTCCCGCAGAAGGTCGAGCCTATCCCGGGTGACGGTCGCCGCCAGCGGCTCGAAGCTCTTGGGCGCGCCGCCGGCCAGGTTCCAGAGGCAGCGGTTGATCCCGTAGACATCGCGGAAGATCGTCCCGGCCGTCTCTACAATCTTTTCCCAAGGCTTGTCGGCCGAGAGAAGAACCGGGTGCTCGTAGGCCCGCAGGTCGGCCTTGACGCCGACCGACCGGATGGGCAGGATCTCGGCTTCGACGCCGAACTTGGCCGCTGCGGCTTTGGCCTCGGGGATCATCCGCTCGAACTCGGACGTATCCGCCACCCCCGTATTGCAGAGAAGCCGGACGCCCAGCCCCGGGCCGGGGAAGGGGTGCTTCCAGACCATGTCCCGCTCCAGGCCGAGCAGCTCGCCCAGCTCCCGGACCTCAACTTTGTAAAGATCGGAGAGGGGCTCGATGACCCGGCCCGCCTTGATCATCTCTTCGATCAGGGGGACCCGGTTGTGGTGGGTCTTGATCGTGTCCGAGCGCTTGGTGCCGCCCGTCTCGATCGTGTCCGGGTAGATCGTGCCCTGGCCCAGGAGATGATCCTGAATGCCCAGCCGGCGGGCTTCGCGCTCGAAGACCTCGATGAAGGTGTTGCCGATGGCCAGCCGCTTCTTCTCCGGCTCGACGATCCCGGCCAGGGCCTTGAGGAAGTCCTCCGAGGCGTCGATGAAGTGGAGGTTCGTGCCCAGGCCGACGGCCTGGAACTTCTCCACGACCGTGCGGCTCTCGTCTTTGCGCATCAGACCGTTGTCGACGTGGAGCAGATGCAGCCGCTCCGGCCCCAGGGCTTTGCCGAGCAGGACGGCGCAGACCGTCGAGTCGATCCCGCCGGAGGCCAGCAGGAAGACCGACTGGCCGCCGACCCGGTCCTTGATCGAGCGAATCTGCTCCCCGACGTAGTTGCCCATCGTCCAGGTCTGGCGGCAGCGGCAGATGTCGAGGACGAAGTTGCGGATCATCGTCTCGCCGTTGACCGTGTCGTCGACCTCAGGATGGTATTGGAATCCGTAGCGCTTGAGCTTGTCTGAGGCGATGGCCGCGAAGCGATGGACGTCCCCCTCGGCTCCCAGCCGCGAATATCCGATCTCCTCGAAGTCCGGCCCGATCTCCGTGACCGTGTCGAAATGGCTCATCCAGACCTGCTCGACCCGATCCAGCCCCCGGAAAATAGGCGAATCGGCGCAAACGTGAAGCTCGGTGTGGCCCCACTCCTTGCCGCCGTGGACGATCTTGCCGCCGTAGTGCTTGGCGATCTCCTGGTGGCCGAAGCAAAAGCCGAGAATCGGGATGGGCAAATCATAGATGGCCTTGGTGTAGCCGGAATCCTCCCCGAAGGCCGAGAAGCTGGGGCTGCCCGAGATGATGATGCCCTTGCAGTCGCGGAACATCTCGATCGGGTCCTCGGGCTGGCGGATCTCGGCATAGACTTTCATCCGCCGCACCTTGGTGGCGATCAGATGGGCGTACTGCCCCCCGAAATCGATGACCGCGATCGTGTCGTGCTTCATGGGATGATTCCTTGCCGAACAATATAGCGGCCGGGGAGTGTTTAGTCAAACCGGCCGGGCGGCTTGCCGCCGCTTTTTGGAGCTTCTTGAGAAAAAGCCCTCGCCGATGCGTCTTAATCAAGGGGCCCGCCATCCGGGCTTGACGGAGGCCGAAAAACATGTACAATAAAGTTGTACAATTAAGAGAAAATCCGATGTCCCTCCGAACGACCTACAGCCATGCCCGGGCGAATCTCGCCGAGCTGCTCGACCGCGTCTCCCTTGATCGGGAAACGGTCGTCATCGAACGCCGCCGCGGCAAGGGGCGAGTCGCCATGATCGCCGCGGACGAATTGGATTCGATCCTCGAGACGGCGCACCTTCTGCGCTCGCCGAAAAACGCGCAACGGCTGCTGTCCGCCCTGCGGGGGGCCTTGGCCGGTGAGGGAGCATCCATGACCTTGAACGAGCTCCGTGCCGAGGTCGGCCTTGAGCCCAAAGAACCGTGAGGCCGTCTTCCTCCCCGAGTTTCTCGAGGATCTGCGCCATTGGGTCCGCAATGACCGAAAAACAGCGCTTCGCATCCTCGAGCTGGTCGAGGCCGTTTTGCGGGACCCGTATAAGGGCATTGGCAAACCAGAACCTCTGAAACACCTTGCTCCGGGAGCCTGGTCGCGGCGTCTGACCCAGGAACATCGGCTGGTCTATCTTGTGCGAGACGAGTCGATCAACTTTCTACAAGCCCGGTATCATTACTAATCGGCGGCTGACTGGCTTGCGGGCGGGAAGGCTTTGGGCTATAAAATCGGGGAACGTCACGAAAAGGGAATGCGATGAGAATAGCTCCCGCCGCTGCGGCTATGATCCTTTCGGCCTTTGTGTCCGCGGATGCCCAGGCTCCGGTTCATGTCCCGGACAAGCCCCTGAATCCCGAAGCGGGACGGATCCTCCAGCTTAAGGAGGATCTTCGGATCACCGACGAAAGCGGCGAGTTCTTCCTCAAGTATCCGAGTTATCTCAAGGTCGCGCCGGATGGCTCGCTCTATTTCTATGATCAGGATCAGCTCATCCACGTCGATGCCAAAGGCAAATTCATGGCCAACCTCTATCGTAAGGGCCAAGGACCCGGCGAGCTGAACTACGTTTCGGGCTTGGAAGCCTTGCCTGACGGCGTTATCGTCCACAGCAATGATTCGAGCAAGCTCGTCAGGTTCGACTCCCGGGACAAGCTGGTCAGCGACATCTCCCTCCAGAGCCTCGGAGACAGGTGGGATTTTATCGGTCAGGCGGGTGACCGCCTGCTCGGCTGGCAAATGCATTGGCCGGAACCGGGTGCTACGGCGGGCGTCAAGACCATGGAAGTCGCCCTGGTTTCCATTGCGCATGACGGCAGCGGGGCTCGCCGCTTGGCCGCTTTCCCTGTCCGGATGATAAGGGCGGGAGGCGCCATTAAGTGGGACGCCTTTTTCGGAGTTCCGTTATCATCGCGCCGTTTCGCCGTGTCCCACACGAAGGATTACTCCATCAAGATCCTCGATCTTCAGAAGCCGGATCGGCTGCTGGTCTTGAACCGGAAGTACAAGAAAGTCCCCGCGCCCCCGAAAGAGAAGCGGGGCGCCATCATATCTTCGGATGGGACCCGACATGAGCTGCCGGGGGCGGAATTTGCCGACGACATAACCGCGATATACTCATACAAGGATGTTCTCTGGGTCCAAACCTCGATCAAGGATCCCGACAAGGGCATTCTGTTTGACGTCTTTGATGCGGAGGGACGATATCTCGACGCTTTTTACTTGAAGACGCCGGGGCGTCTGCTCAACATTCAGGGGGATTCGCTGTTCATCCGGGAGAGCGCGCCCGACGACACCCTGCGAATCGTCAGATATAAGGTCGTCGGCTGAAGCCGGAGTCCGGGCCGGGCTTCGATGTAGCAATATTTGAGCCCGCATCGTTATTCGCAATGGGGAAGGGGGCTCGGTTCAGGCCCTCCCCGAGGGAGATGAGCATGTCGAGGGAACATCGAACTCAGGCCGTAACCTGGCGATTCTGGGCGGCGTTGATCCCGTTGTTTTGCCTGGCCGTCCTTAGCTCCGGCTCGGGCGCCAGGTCTCAAAGCGTTTCAAGTTTACGGGTCAGGAATCTGGACGAAACGAAGCTCCTGGCCGACACCTTCCGGATCGACATCCGCACGATCACGGTCCGACTGGTTTA
>JAPKZJ010000091.1 GCA_026393855.1 Candidatus Aminicenantes bacterium | reverse complement strand
TCGGCTTGTCCAGGCAGGCGAGCGGGTGGAGAGGCCGGACCCGCGCCAGGAAGGCTTCGTCCTGGGGATAGCCGGACATGAAGATGATCGGGACGCCGCTCCCCTCGGCGCGGATGCGTGCCGCGGCCTCGATCCCGTCCATGACGCCGGCCAGGTGATTGTCCAGGACCACCACATCGGGAGGCTCTTTTTCGAACCAGGCCAGCGCGGACTCGCCCGTGGCCACGATGCGGCAGCGGCCGGCGCCCGCCTGCTTCAACCGCCACTCGAGGTCCATGGCGATGATGGCTTCGTCTTCGGTCAGCAGGATGTTCAAGCCGGGCTTCATAGGCGTCCTTTTGCCGTATCTGGTTTTTCGGGAATCCGAATCCAGCAGGCCAGGCCGCCCCCCTCCGGCGACTCGAACCGGATCGAACCCTGGAGCTGATGCTCGGCCAGCATGAAGATCGTCTGCAGACCGAGCGAGCGCTGGGTCCGGAAATCGAAGTCCGCGGGCACACCGACGCCGTCATCGGCGAAGTCCAGCTCGATCTCATCCCGGTCGGTACGGGCCAGCCGTATTCTCACCTGCCCAGTCCTAGTCCCGGGGAAGGCGTGCTTGACGGCGTTCGAGAACAGCTCGTTGAGGATCATCCCGCAGGGGATGGCGATGTCGATCGGAACCTGGATCGACGCTAGATCCAGGCTCGCCTGCAGAGCCGTTCCCGGGTCTCGATGGCTGGCGACCAGCTGCGCGGTCAGCTCGGAGATATAGTCCCGCAGGTCGATGCGGGACAGGTCTTTTGATTCATAGAGTTTTTGATGGACCAAGGCCATGACCCGGATCTTGGCCTCGACCTCCCGGAAGATGCCGGCCGTCGTCTCGTCGCCCTTGGCCCGGGCCTGCAGGGATAGCATGGCCCCGATGACGTTCATGTCGTTCTTGGTGCGGTGGTAGACCTCCCGCAGGAGCGTCTCCTTTTCCTGCAGGGAGCGTCGGACCTCCTCCTCCGCACGGACCTGGTCCGTGATATTGCTGATGGTGCTGATGAAGTAGAGGGGCCGGCCTTCCGGATCGCGGCGGATCGAGGTGCTGATGTCGGTCCAGACGCTGGCGCCGCTCTTGTGGAGATACCGCTTGCGGAAGCGGGCCGACTCCCTCTCGCGGGCGAGAAGGGAGTCGACGAACTCCTGCGTCAGGGCGATGTCGTCGGGGTGGGTGATGTCGCTCCACTTGAGGTCCCGCAGCTCGTCCGCCGTGTAGCCCAGCATGGCGCAGAGAGCGGCGTTGACCTGGATTTCGCCGGTCGGGAGGGTGATCGATTTGCCCGTGACCGAATGGTCGAAAAAGTACTTGAATTTGTCTTCGCTCTCCCGCAGAGCCGCTTCCGTCCGCTTCTGCTCGGTGATGTCCCGGTAGACCGCGACGATCTCGCCGCTGGGGAGCTTATAGACCCAGTTCTCTCGCCAGGTGCCGGGATCGCGGGCGTCTTTGTAGACGCGGGCCGGGAAAGACTCGATGGACCCGGTGGCCCAGACTCTGCGGAAGACATCCAGGATGCCGAAGGCCTCGATGCCGGGGAAGGCTTCGGTGACGCGGCGGCCGAGGAGGGCCTCTTTGGGCATTTTTTCGATGGCTTCCGCGGCCGGGTTGAAGTCCCGAATAATGAAATTTTTCCCGCCATCGACGGCCTCGTAGACGGCGACGGCTTCGCGGATGTTTTCGAACAACGCTTGATAGCGGGCTTGGCTTTCCCGGAAGGCCTGCTCGCCCCGCTTGACGGTCGTGAGATCGTGCCGGGTGACCGCGGCCACGAACCTCCCTTGGCTCGAAGCGCGGGCCTTCGTCCCTTGCGCTGCCTTTCCCGGGATGGTGCGTTTTCCCTTCATGGGGCTTCCGTTTTGGCGCTGTCCGCGGGCGCTCTCCGCGCCCGGCCTTGAGCTAAGCCTACGGCCGCTTCGGCCCGAAGTCAAGCCGCCCCCCTGTCCTTTTTCCCCTGGATCGGCTAAAATCAATGGTTATGTTGACCGAAATTGTCGTGAAGAAGGCGGCCCAGCACAATTTGAAGCGGATCGACGTCCGCCTGCCGCGCAACAAGCTGATCGTCGTCACCGGCCCCAGCGGGTCCGGTCGAGTCCATCGAGGGCATCTCGCCGGCTATCTCCATCGACCAGAAGACGATCTCGAGCAACCCCCGCTCGACCGTGGGCACGGTGACCGAGACTTACGACCTCCTGCGCCTGCTCTTCGCCCGGGTCGGGACGCCGCACTGCCCGTCCTGCGGCCGCGAGGTCAGCCAGCAGACGCCCGAACAGATCGTGGCCCGGACGGCCGAATCCGCGGCCGGCGAAAAAGTCCGCATCCTGGCGCCGGTCATTCGGGGCCGCAAGGGCGAGTACCACAAGCTCTTCGACCGCCTGCTCAAGAAGGGCTTCGTTCAAGTCCGGGTCGACGGCCGCTTCCGCGATCTGGACGGGCCGATCGTCCTGGAGCGGACCAAATCCCACACGGCCGAAGCCCTGGTGGACGAGCTGCGGATCGCCCCCCACACCGAAAACAGGCTTCGCGAAGCCGTCCGGACCGCTCTCGACCTTTCGGGCGGCGAAGTCCTCCTGCTGCGGGCCGACGGCTCGGAATCATACGCCTCGCTGCGGCTGCTCTGCCCGATCTGCGACATCAGCCTGCCCGAGCTCGAGCCGCGCAACTTCTCCTTCAACAGCCCCTACGGCGCCTGCTCCAAGTGCCACGGCCTCGGCTACCGGACCGCGACCGACGAGTGGGGCGAGCCGGCCCTGACCGAGGAGGTCTGTCCTGAATGCCAAGGGCGCCGGCTCAAGCCGGAAAGCCTGGCCGTGCGCGTCGGCGGCCGCAGCATCTATGAGTGGAGCCTGCTGCCGATCCAGCGCCTCCTCACCGAGCTGGCCGCGGTCCGCTATCCCGCGGCCGAGGAAGCCGTGGCCTCCAAAATCCTTAAAGAAGTCCTGGGCCGGCTGTCCGTCTGCGCCGAGCTTGGGCTCTCCTACCTCCACCTCGACCGGACTACGGCGACGCTCTCGGGCGGCGAGGCCCAGCGGGTTCGGCTGGCGGCCCAGGTCGGGGCCCGTTTGCGCGGCATCCTCTATGTCCTTGACGAGCCGACTATCGGACTTCACCAGAGGGACAACGGCCGGCTGATCGATCTCCTACGGCGCATCCGCGACGACGGCAACTCCGTCATCGTCGTCGAGCACGACGAACAGACCATCCGGGCCGCCGATCATATCCTCGACCTGGGGCCGGGGGCGGGCGAGCACGGCGGCCGGGTCGTGGCCGAAGGCAGCCTGGCCGACATCCTGGCCTCACCCGATTCGCTGACGGCCCGGTACCTGCGGGGCGAGATGGATGTCCACCCCCCGGCGCAACGGCGTCTCCCGTCCTCCTGGCTGAGCGTCGTCAAGGCGGCCGAGCACAACCTCAAGACGATCGACGTCCGCATCCCCCTCGGCTGCATGACCGCGGTCACGGGCGTCTCGGGATCGGGCAAGAGCACGCTGGTCTACGACATTCTCCACCGCAGCCTGCAAAACCGTCTCTATCGGACCGGGCTGCGGGTCGGGGCTCACGCTGCCATCCACGGCGCGGACAAGCTGGATAAAGTCGTCTCCGTCGACCAGAAGCCGATCGGCCGCACCCCCCGCTCCAACCCGGCCACCTACACCGGGCTCTTCGCCGACCTGCGGGCCCTGCTGGCCCGGACCCAGGAAGCTCAGGCTCGGGGCTATGCGGCCGGGCGCTTCAGCTTCAACGTCCCGGGCGGCCGCTGCGAGGAATGCCAGGGGGCCGGCGTCAAACGGGTCGAAATGCACTTTCTGCCCGACGTCTTCGTGACCTGCGACCGCTGCGGAGGGCTGCGCTACAACAAGGAAACGCTGGCCGTCCGGTACAAGGGCAAGACGATCGCCGATTTTCTGGCCATGACCGTCGACGAGGCCTACGACCATCTCAAGGCCCACCCCCAGCTCAAGCGCAAGCTGGCCACCCTGCGCCAGGTCGGGCTGGGGTATATCGGCCTGGGCCAGCCCGCCCCCCACCTCTCGGGCGGCGAGGCTCAGCGGATCAAGCTGACCAAGGAGCTGGGCCGCCGGGCCACCGGCCGGACGCTCTACCTCCTGGACGAGCCGACCACCGGGCTCCATTTCGACGACGTGCGCAAGCTCCTGGAGCTGCTGGACGAGCTGGTCCGGCGGGGCAACACCGTCCTGGTCATCGAGCACAACCTTGAAGTCATCCGGGCCTGCGACTATATTATTGACCTGGGTCCCGAAGGGGGCGAGGAGGGCGGTTGGGTCGTGGCCGCCGGAACGCCCGAGGAGGTCGCCGCGGCCCCCGGCTCGTACACCGGGACCTACCTGCGGCGGGCCCTGCGGGGAGAAAGGACCGGAACCTAGACCGTCATGCCCTTCCACGATATCGCCGGGAACGGACGCGTCAAGAGCGTGCTTCGCATGGCCCTTCGACGCGGACGAGTGCCGCATGCCCTTCTATTCATCGGGCCGCGCGGCGTGGGCAAGCGGGCCACGGCCCGCGCCCTGGCCCAAGCTCTCAACTGCCGGGTCGGAATCGACGACGCTTGCGGCGAATGCGAGTCGTGCCGGGCGATTGTCAAATACGACGAACTGAGCAAGCGTATCGGAACGCATCCCGACGTCCTCGAGTATGAGCTCATGGAGGACAAGGCTAAGGTTAAGATCGACCAGGTCAGAGAACTGATCTCGTTGGCCTATTTAAAGCCAATGCTGGGGCGTAAGCGGGTCTTTATCATCGATGATGCGGACGTTTTGTCCGAAGAAGCGAAGAACTCCCTGCTTAAAGTCCTGGAAGAGCCGCCACTCTTTACTCACATCATCCTTTTAAGCGACAACTCCGCCCCGGTCTTGCCGACCATTAAATCGCGCTGCCGAATCCTGACATTCCTGCCCGTCTCCGACGAGGAAGTGGAGAAGGCCTTGATCGATCGGGGCGTTGAGCCCGAGAAGGCCCGCATCATGGCCCTGGTCGTCCGCGGCAACCTGGAGCGGGCCCTGGACCTGGACTGGGATGCGATCGAGGCGGAGCGGCGCGAAGCCTGGACGGTGTTCAAGGCCCTTACGCTGGGCGAGGATGCGGCGGCCTTCCTGCGGCGGTTCGCTTATGGCAGGCGCAAGGACGTCAAAGAAGAGATGGAGCGGACGCTTGAGCTCCTGGCGGCCTTCGGGCGCGACCTGGCCTTGCTGGGCGAAGGGGGCGACTCACGCCTCCTGCTCAATCCCGACTACGAGGACGAGCTCCGAACCTGCGCCGGCCGCACGACGCCCGAAGCGGCCATGCGGATCGTCGGCCTTCTTTTGGGGGCCGCTTCCGGCCTTGACCGCAACGTCCACCTGGGCCTGCTGGCCGCCGCCCTGACCGCCCGCTGGCGGCAGGCGGCCGATTCGATGTAGGATGACACTCATGCCAGAACTGGTTTGCTTGATTTCCGAGCGGACGGGACGGATGCTCCGGGCCCGCCGCAACGGCCTGGAGGTCGAAAAGGGCGATCTCTGCCTGGTCGATTCCGAGTTCGGCGGCGAGCTGGGCGTCGTCGCCGACACCGACTCCGTGCTCTGCTGTCACGCCCGGCGGATCGAGCTGGCCCCCGTCATTCTGCGCAAGGCCAACGACGACGACGTCCGCAAGATGCAGTGGCTGGAGGACCGCGAACAGCGGGCTTTCGAGATCTGCCTGCAGCGGATCCGCGGCCGTAATCTGCCGATGAAGCTGACCTCGGTCCGCTATTTCTTCACCGAGAAGAAAGGCGTCTTCTTTTACACCGCCGACGGCCGGGTGGACTTCCGCCAGCTGGTCAAGGACCTGGCCAAGGAGCTGCGGATGCGTATCGAGATGCGCCAGGTCGGCGTGCGCGATGAGGCCAAGATCCTGGGCGGGCTGGGCGTGTGCGGCCGGGCTCTCTGCTGCGCCAGCTTCATGCGGACCTTCGAGCCGGTGACCATCCAGAAGGCCCGCAAGCAGCACATCGCCATCAATCCGACCAAGATTTCCGGCCTCTGCGGGCGGCTGATGTGCTGCCTGGCCTTCGAGGACGAAAGCCGGGGCCGGATGTACTACGAGGAAGAAGGGGCTAACGAGGACTAGAACTTAGCGGGCGATCCGGAAAACGCCCTCTTGAGAGGCGCCTATGAAGCCGCCCTGGGGGGCGAAAGCCCTGACTTTCCAATGGTACTCGTTGCCGGGGACAATCTTGTTCCGGATATCCGCGGGCAGATCGATCCGGCCGGCTGCCGTCCGCCCCGACCAAGCCACGCCCGGTCCGGATAGGGTGATCGAGTAGTCGGTTCCCGTTCCTGCCGTCTTCCATTCCAACGCGGAGGGGGCTTGGGCTAGAGCGCCCAGGGGCCCGATGAGCTCGACGGATCCGCCGCGGACCGTATCGTCGACGGGGGCCGTCAGGGGCAAGGGGCCGGCGTCCGGGCGCCCCGGGTTGATCCCGATCCAGACGGCGATCAGAACGGCTGCCGCGACGGCCGCATAGGGCCAAAGCCGGAGGAATGCAGTTCGGGAAGGTGTTTTCCGAGCGGCCGGAATCGCCTCGGGGGAGAAGATTCTCCCGCCGTGCGCCCGTACCGCCGCGAGGATGGCCCCTCGCTCAAAGACATCGTGAAAACACCGGTCGCAATTGAAGATATGTTCCTCAAATCGGTCCCTGTCCGGCCCGCCCAGTCGGTCCAGGAGGAAATCGTCGATCTGGTATTTAAAGTTGCAACTCTTCATTTTGGTTCCGATTGAAAAGATATCATTTTAGTCGTCGGGGCGGGCCAAAAATGGAAAAATCGCTTCCCAGCATCCGGCGTAGGAGTTTCTGGGCGTAGTTGGTTCGTTCGCTGACTTTGGCCGGGCTGATCCCCAGCCGGCGGGCCGTCTCCTCGCGGCTGAGCTCGCGGAAGTAGTACAGCTCCAGGACGGACTTGTACTTGGGGGCCAGAGCCGCCACAGCCTCGGCCAGCCGGGTCAGGCGTTGATCACGTTCGGCCTCGTCGATCGGATCCGGAGGCGTGCCGGGCTCGGGAACATGGCGCAGGACGCGCGTCTTTTGGCGGATGTAATCGGCGATGCGGCGGATCGTGATGGTGTAGATGAAGGTGCCGATGGACGATTCGCCGCGGAACTCGCCCGATCGGACCTTGTCCAGCACCTGGGTCAGAATCTCGTTGACCACGTCCTCCCAGTCCGGATTGGCCGACCCGAGCGCGCGGCGGACCTTGAATCCGATCTTGGGCCGGAATTCCTCGATCATCCGATCGAGGTCGACGGCGGGAGGGCTTTGGGGCATGGCTGGATAATCCGGGACATTATAGGGCCGGCGCGATGCGCCCGCAAGCGGCCGGGCGGCGCGTCTCCTCAAGCCGCGGGCTTTGTCCTCTTCAAGACGACGAGCATGCTGCCCGTTCGGACGAAGCGCGAAGCGTCGGCCAGCCGGAAGGCTTTCATAAACCAACGAAAGACGGCAGCCGGCGCAGCGTAGCCGTATTTCTTCAGCCGCTCGCCGAGGAAGCCGAAGTCGGCGTATTGCCCCGAGGGGGAGACATGGACCGGCGTCAGGCCGTGACGGGCGGCCATGCGGCCGAGCGTGGCGGGCGAAAAGTAATGGATGTGCTCCCGCGGCTTGAACTGGAACCAGCGGCGGCCCATGAGCTTACGCTGCGGGCTCATCACATTGGGGGTGACGATCGCTAGGATCCCGTCGTCGTCCAGGAGGTCTGCAATCTTGGTCATGTCGCCGGCGACTCCGGGCAGGTGTTCGATGACGTCGAAGAGGGTGATGAGCCGGAATTTCCGGGTCGCGGCGAAGGACTCCAGCGGCACATTGCTGACCCGGTAGCCCCGGCGGACGAGATCCTCGGCCATGCCCAGGTCGAGCTCGATCCCCTCGGCCGCCCAGCCGTCTTCCCGCAGGACGTCGATGAAGTAGCCGGCTGCGCAACCGACGTCCAGGGCGTTGCCCCGGCCTTCCGGCAGAAACGGCTTGATCGTCTCGTACCAGCGGGCGAAGGTCCGTTTGCGCATCGGGGCGATGAGCTCGTAGCCTCCGTATCCGTCCGCGGAGCGCTGGAAATAATGATCCCGGTAAATATCAAAGATGGCCTCGTCCGGGATGCGCGGGTTGACGTATACCATCCGGCAAGTCCGGCAGCGGACGAGCGTGAACCCCTGAATGGCATAGAGCGGCCTTCGCCCGGTGCCGCCGCAGACGGGGCAGGGATAGTCTCGCCGCCGGATCTCTTCGCTCATGAATCGGTTACGCTACCGCAACGGGAGGGCCAAGTCAAGATTAGAACGGCTCCGCGGCGATCTTGGCCTTCCGCCGGTCGGCCAGGAACTGCTTGGGATCGACCATGATCTCGCGCGGCTTGCTGCCGTCGGACGGGCCCAGAATCCCCTCGCGCTCCATCTGATCGATGATCCGCGAGGCCCGGGCGTAGCCCAGCTTGAGCCGCCGCTGGAGATAGGAGGCGGAAGCCTGGCCCGTGCTGAGAACGAGCTTGAGGGCCTCTTCGTAGCGCTCGTCCTTCTCGTCGTCGTCGCCCCATTCCGGGCCGGAAGTGGACTCCAGTATGTCGGCGATCCGCTCATCGTACTCGGGCTCGCCCTGTTCCTTGACGAACTTGATCACCCGGCGGACTTCGGCGTTCGAAACATAGGCGCCGTGCAGCCGGATCTTCTGCGGATTGGAGGGCGGGATAAAGAGCATGTCGCCGTTGCCCAGGAGCTTCTCCGCCCCAGTCGCGTCCAGGATGATCCGGGAGTCGATCGAGGAGGAGACCCGGAAGCCGATGCGGGTGGCAAAATTGGCCTTGATCGTCCCGGTGATGACGTCGGTGGAGGGACGCTGGGTGGCCAGGACCAGGTGTATGCCGACGGCCCGGGCCAATTGGGCCAGCCGGCTGATGGCGTAGTCGATGTCCTGGCCGGAGACCAGCATCAGCTCGGCCAGCTCGTCGATGATGATGACGATATACGGCAGAGGCTTGAGCTTGGCCTTCTCCTCGTCGGTCAGCGTCCCCTTCTTTTCCTGCAGCAGCTGGGCGATGTGCTGGTTGTACTGCTGGATGTTGCGGACCTTGTGCTGGCCCATGAGGTAGAGCCGCTCCTCCATCCGCTTGACGGCGTCCATCAGGACGAAGGCGGCCTTCTTGGGGTCGTTGATGACCGGGCTGAGAAGATGGGGAATGCCCTCGAACAGCGAAAACTCCAGGCGTTTCGGGTCGATCAGAATCAGCTTGACCTCGGCCGGGGTGGCTTTGTAGAGGATGCTGGCGATCAGGGCGTTGAGGCAGACGCTCTTGCCGGTGCCGGTGGCCCCGGCGATAAGCAGGTGGGGCATCTGGGTCAAATCCGTGACATAGACCTCGTCGTGGACGGTCTTGCCCAGGGCGAAGGCCAGCTTGGAGGAGGAGTTCTGGAAGTCATCCGAGGCCAGGATGTCGCGCAGGCGGATGATCTCGCGCTTGTTGTTGGGGATCTCGACGCCGATAGAGGCCTTGCCCGGCAGGCGCTGGACGCGGACCGATTCGGCCCGCAGAGCCAGGGACAGGTCCTCGGCCAGGTTCATGACCTGGCTGATCTTGATGCCGGGGCTGGGGGTGAACTCGTAGGTCGTGATGACCGGTCCGGGGTGGTATTCGCGGACCTCGCCGTCGATCTTGAACTCCTTAAGCTTTTCCTCGATCAGCCGCTTCTTCTCCAGCAGCTCGTTCTTGTCGATCTTTTCGGGCGGCGATCCGGCGTCGAGCAGGGTCAGCAGGGGAAAGTTGTAGCCTGCGGCCAGCTCGGGGAAGAGGGCCGGCTCGGGCTTGGGCGGGGCCGGGGGCCTGATCGAGCCGCGCTTGATCTCTCGCGAAGCGGGCGGCCGGACGACGGCCGGAGTCTCTTCGGCTGCCGCCGATTCCGCCTTGCCCCGCCTGCGCTCCTTGGCCGCCTTCTTCGATTCGACGATCTTGGCGCCGTCCTCGGCCTCCTTCGCCTCGCCCCCGGTCTTGGCCGGGGCCCGGGCGTCGGTGATTTTGATCGTGACCTCTCGGGTGGCCGAGGCAAACAGGCGGCCGACGGCGCGGAACACGGTCTTCAGCGAAATCCCGGTGGCGAAGACCAGATAGAGGACCGCGGCCGCCAGGAGAACGATGAGGGCGCCGGTGGAGTTCAACAAGCCGGTCAGCCCCTCGTCGAGAAGGCTGCCGAAGAATCCTCCCGGTTCGATATCCGCCCCCCGCCAGGCCAGAGCCTGGAAGACGAGGTTGAGCAATGGGCAAAGGATGGCCAGGCCGAGGAGGATCTTGGCCGCCTGCCGGAACAAATGCTTTCGGCCGCCGAAGAGCACGGCCCGGATGCCCAGAAAGGCCATCAGGAAGGGAAAGGCGAAGGCCGTCAGTCCGAAGCCCTGAAGCGCCGTCTCGGCCAGCCAGGCGCCGACCGGGCCGGCGATGTTGCGGACTTTGTATCCGGGCTCGACGGCCCGGGCCCAGGACGGATCCCTGGAGTCGTATCCGACCAGGCTGAGCAGGAGAAACAGGGCGGCAAACAAAAGGATGACGCCGGCGATCTCGGCGGAGAGCGGCCGCTTCTTGGCCGGCGCGGCTTTGCCGTTGCCGCTGCGGGCGGACGGTTTCCCCGATTTTTTCTTCTTGGACGGACTCATGAGCTTCGGAAATTATATCACAGCGGCGGACGCGGCGCGCTAGCGGAGGACGGTCGGGCCCGTCTTATTAGCGGCTTCCCGGGGAGCCGCTTTTTCGTATCGGAACGACGACGCCAAACGCCCGCGGGACAGGGCCGCCGCATCCACCGGCTCGGGCAGGACCGTGTCCTTGAAAAACGGCTGTTCGGGCGGGACGCGGAGCGGGTCGGGCGCCAGGTCGTAGAGATAGCCCAGTATCATCCGCGCGCCTTCGGGCGGATCGGGGACTTCTCGGGAGGCCTCGGCCCGGAACTCGCCGTCCGGCACCGGGCCCGCGTGCAGGACCAACCGGACGATCTCGCGGCCGTCCCGGCCGCGCAACAGGACATAGGGCTCGGCGACGCGCTCGCCGACGTAGGGGCCGAGGTGCCCCGTCATCGAGGCCCTCAAGGTCCAGGCGCCTCCGGCGGACTTCTCCAAGACGGCTTCAGCGGCTAAGCGCTCGAAGTGGCCGGGGAAGCGGAAATCGGGAGCCTTTGTCAGACGGTAGATCTTGATGGTCGGGTTGTGGAGGTCCAGCAGGTCCTCGTCGTAGGCCGGGACGAAGGACTTGATCAGCGTGGCGTCCCTGGCCAAATCGAAATAGAAGGAGGCCCGGCTGGGGAACTCGTCGGGGAAGCGGGTGAACCGGGCGTAGTTGATGTCGCTGATCACGGCGTAGCGCACGCCTTTGTTGAACAGGGATGCGAAGCTGATGTCGCTCAGAGAATGAAGGTAGAAGGTGTCGTATTTTTCCCGGGAGATGGGAGGATCGTACATTTCGAGGGCGATCTTTTCCCCGGCCGGAATGTTCCAATGGATCCAGTCGCGGGCTTCGGTCCGCGTGTCCGGCCCGGCGATCGAGGCGTCATAGCGAACAACCCGGACGGCCGAAGGTCCGACCGCGATCAAAGCGAAGGCCGCCGTCAGTCCGGCGATCGTCCGGCCCGAAGCCGGCCGTCCGTGGACCGCTTTAGCCGCCAAGCGGGACGCCGTTCCGGCCAAGGACCAAGCCGCCAGGCCGGCCAGCAGGAGAAAGAAGGGCGCGGCAGGCAGGAGATAGCGGGTCGCCCGCGCCTTCCAGACGCCGATCAACAGGAAAAGCAGAACGGGATAGAAGAGCAGAATCCACTCCCGGGCCTTGCGCCGGATCAGGGCCGCGACGATGCCGGCAAACGCGAGGAACTGGACCCAGGCGCCGAGGTTGTCCCGGAATCCGTACTGGAGGTAGAAAAGCCAGGCCGACTGCTGGACCGAGGATCCGAAATGACCTTGCGTCAGCAGGGTCGTCGTTTGCCATTTGTACCAGAAGAGCGTCAGCTTCCAATCCAGAAAACCGTAAGGAAAACCGAGGAAGAAAGCCGCGGCGAAGGCCAGGCCGGCCAGATAGAGCGGGAGGTGAAGCAGAATGCGCTTCTTCGGTTCGCCTTTGTCCAGGACGCGCAGAAGATGGGCCAGAAACAGCGTCGGAAGAAGCATGTGGCCGCCGAATTTCATGGCCATGGCGGCGCCGGCCGCGAGGCCGGCCAGGATGTAGAAGCGGGGCCGTCCCGTTTCGTAGATCCTCCAGATAAAATAGAAGGTCAGGACGAGCAGGAATAGCATCGGCCCGTCGGGCAGCATGGCGTGGCAGATCTTGACGTGCTCGGGCGAGAAGGCCATGAACAGGCCGGCCGCGAAGCCGACGCTTAGATTGTAGATCCGCAGGCCGAGAAGGAAAATGAGGAGCACGGTGCCGATGCCCAGGACGGCCGATAGAGCCCTCCCTATGAGGTAATAGGGCGTGGGGTTCTGGACCAGGTCCTCGTTGGATTCGGCGAAGGTTTTGTGACCGGCGGCGATCGTATAGACTTTCCACATCCCTGCCAGCATGTACATGTGCAGGGTGGGGATGCCCGAGAAGTGCGGGTTCAGGTCGCCCGAGAGGAAGCGGACGGCTTTTTCGGCGAAGAAGTTTTCGTCGACGTGATAGGTGTTCGGAAGGCCCCAGCCGAGCCCCCAGAACCGTGTCCCCGCCGCTAAAACGAGAAGCAGAAGGAGGGCCGCCGTCCGGCTGGAAACCGAAGCTTTCGCCATGGCATGACTATAAGGGATGCTCCGGTCCCGGGTCAATGCTCCGGGCCGTACCGGAACGAAGCCTCCAACCGGCCCTCGCGGCGCGCCGCCGCATCCAACCGTTTGGGCAGAACGGCCTCCTTGAAGAACGGCTGTTCGGGCGGGACGCGCAGGGGATTCGGCGCCAGGTCATAAAGATAGCCCAGGGCGATCCGCGTCCCCTCGGGCGGGTCGGCCACTTTTCGGGAGGCGGAGGCTTGGAAATCGCCGCTCGGCACCGGACCCTCCCGCAGGACCAGTCGGGCGATTTCGCGGCCGGCCGAATCGAGAAGCCGGGCGTAGGGTTCGCCGACCCTCTCGCCGACATAAGGCCCGAGGCGCCCTTCGATCGAGGCCTCCAGGGTCCAGCCGCCGCCGGCGGATTTTTTCAGGGTCGCCGCGGCGGCCAAGCGCTCGAAATGGCCGGGGAATCGGAAGTCCGGAGTTCGGCCGAGCCGGTAGATCTTGATGGTCGGGTTGTGCAGGTCGAGCAGGTCCTCGTCGTAGGTGGGGACGAAGGACTTGATCAGGGTGGCTTCCTTCTCCAGATCGAAATAGAATGCGGCCCGCTCCGGGAACTCTTTGGGATAGCGGGTGAATCGGGCGTAATTAATGTCGCTGACGACCACGTATTGGACACCGCCGCGGGCCAGGACGTTGAGATCGACGTCGCTCAGCGAGTTGCGATAGAACAGGGCATAGACCTTCCCCGGCAGGGGCGGGTCGTAGGCCTCGTGGGCGATCGTCTCGCCGGGCGGGATGTTCCAGCGGATCCATTCCAGGGCCTGGGTCCGCGTATCCGGCCCGGCGACCGAGGCGTCGTAGCGAACGACCCGGACGGCCGAAGGCGCCACGGCGACGAGCGCGAAGAGCAGCGTCAAGACCGCCGCCGTGCGGGGGGCGGGGCCGGTGCGGCGGACCAAAGCCCGCAGCCGCGGCGCCAGCCAGGCGGCGGCCGCTTCGACGAAAGGCGCGGCCAGGAGGATGAAGAAAGGGGCCAGGGGGAGGAAATAGCGGGTGGCCCGCGTCTTCCACATCCCGATCAACACGAACAGGACCAGCGGATAGGACAGCAGAATCCACTCGCGGGCCTTGCGGCGGGCCAAGGCCAGGATGACGCCGCCGAAGGCCAGATACTGGACCCAGCGGCCGAGGTTGTCGCGGAAGCCGTACTGGAGATAAAAGAGCCACGCCGGCTGCCGCATGGACGAGCCGAAATGGCCCTCGCTCATCAAATGGCCGGACTGCCATTTGAAGTCGGCCCAAAAGCGGGGGAAATCGAGGACGGCGTAGGGGCATCCCGCCGCGAAGGTCAGCAGAAACGTTGCTCCGAACAGGAAGAGCGGCGGGTGGAGGAAGATCTTCTTCTTCGGCAATCCCAGCTCGAGAATCCGGGCGGTGTGGGCGAAGAGTAGGGGAATGACCATCATGTGGCCGGCGTATTTCATGGCCATGGCGATCCCGGCCGTCAGGCCGGCCAGGGCGTAATCCAGGGCCCGTCCTTTCTCATAGATCCGCCAGATCAAAAAAAAGGTCAGCAAGAGAAAGAAGAGCGTCGGGCCGTCCGGCAGCATGGCGTGGGAGATCTTGACGTGTTCCGGCGAAAACGTCAGGAAGAGCCCGGCCGCGAAGCCCGCCCCGAGGCCGGCCATTCGCAAACCGAGAAGGAAGACGAGCAGCACCGATCCAACCCCCAGCAGGGCCGACAAGGACCGCCCGATCAGGTAGAACGTCGTCGGGTTCTTCTGATAGTGGGAGACGAAGGCGTCCGTGGATTCGAATCCTCCCACAACCTGGTAGACCTTCCACATCCCGGCCAGGGCGTACATGTGCAGGGTTCCGACGTGGAAGAAATGCGGATCGAGGTCGCCGTAGAAGAACCGGATGGCCTTGTCGCCGAAGGCGTTCTCGTCCACGTGATAGGTGTGGGGAAGCCCCCAGCCCAGGCCCCAGAACCGGGTCGCAGCCGCTAGAACGAGAAGGAGAATCCAGGCCAGACGGCGACGGCGGGGCGTATCCAAGCTCATTTGCGGAGCAGGGCCAGGGCGTTCGAGACCAGGGATGCGGCGTCGCGCGGCGAGCGGACGCCGAGGAGCTTCCCCAGGATGTATCCGGGGCGAAGGAAGAAGGCGCGGACGGCCCGCCGCCGCAGGTCCCAAATCTCCTCCCGAGTCAGGGTGCCCGTCTCCAGGATGGGGAACTCGGTGCTGTCCCAGTCGGTCCGGCCGGCCGGGATCCAGCCTTTAGCCACGGCCTCCTCGCGCAGGCGCGTGCCCAAGTCGGGGGTGGCGATGGCGAACGAGGCGATGTCGAGCTTGAGGCTGCGGGCCAGGGCGATCGTCCGCTCGGCCGAGGCTCGGGTTTCGCCCGGCAGGCCGAGAATGAAATAGCCCAGGACCTTGATCTTGTGGGCGTTCAGCCGGGCCACCTTGGCCCGGACTTCCTCGACCGTGATCATCTTGGAATATTTCGTCAGCATCCCGTCGTCGCCGCTCTCGATGCCGACCGAGACGGTGTGGCAGCCGGCTTTCTTCATCCAGGCCATCTTGTCCTCGTCCAGGGCGTGGAGGTCCGCATTGCAGCTCCAGGTCAGGTCGAGGCCGGCTTCGAGGATGCCGCGGCAGATCTCGACGACCCGGCGCGTGTTGATGGTGAAGGTCGGGTCCTGGAAGAGGATCTCCTTGACCCCCAGCCCGGCCAGGGCCTTGAGCTCCTCAAGGACGTTGTCCACGGCCCGGACCTTGTAGCCGAAAGCGCCGGCCGTGCAGAACCCGCAGTGGTAGGGGCAGCCGAGCGAAGTGACAACGACGGTGAACGGAAAGCGTCGGGCGATCGGCAGGCGGTATTTGCGGAAGTCGAAGAGCTCGTGACGGGGGACGGGGTAGGCGAACTCGCGGGCTTTGGACAGGGGGCCTTCGACGATTCCGGCCGGCGTTCGAACGAGGAGGCCCGTAAACGGGGGCGAGGTGGTGCCGGCCAAGTAAGCCGGGAGGCCGCTGTCGCTGAAATCGAGCAGGACGGCGTCGAGGACTGGGTTTGTCTCCAACAGTTCGCGGCCGATGAACTTCATGATCCCGGCGCTGGCCGTGATCTTGGCTTCCGGCCGGGCGGCCCGGATTTTTTCCATCAAAGCCAGGTCGCTCTTGAGGGTCGCCGTTCCGGTCGTGAAGACGACGGCGGCCGGGGCTAGAGAGGCGACGGCGGCCAGTACGTCTTCGGGCGTCCGCTTGGGGATGATGGCGTCCAGGACATGGACTTCGAAATCGCGGCTGAGGATGCCGCTCAGGGCCAGAAGGTCCTGGGGCGGCCAGTAGTAGCTGGCCTTGGAGGAAAAGCTGCAGTAGTAGTCCCGAATGTAGAGCTTGTCCCCGGGGGGATTCAACAGTAGGACGCTCGGTTTGGTCATCGGTCGCCGTTTCGGGCGGCCGCTCGGGCCGCGCCGGTCAAGTATAGGCTCTTCGGGCCTCACCTGACAAGAACGACTTCCTTGGTCAGAACGCAGCCCGGGCTGGACAGCTCGACATAGTAGAGACCGGGCTTAAGGGCCCGGCCTCGGGCGTCCTTGCCGTCCCAAACGCCTTCGTAAAAGCCGGGCAGCCGCGGCTCGTTCACGAGCGTTCGGACCGCTCGGCCTTCGGCGTTGTAAACCTTCAGGCTCAACGAGCCCAGCCAGGGCGTGAAGAACCGGAAGGCGGTCCCGCCCGCGGGGTTCGGCGCCGCTTCCAGGCTTAGGTTGTCCTGATTGACTTTCATCGGGATGCGGCCGCCGGGAGGCTTGGGCGCGACGACGTCGCGGCGCGGGCTGAAGGCCAGTCCGACTTGCGACTTCAGGGTGTAGTCCCGGCCGGTGAACCACAACCGGTCCACGGCCGCCGTCGGCCGGTCTTCGCCGCCCTGGGCCCAAAAGATCCGACCCCGGTAGATCTGGAACGAATCCCAGGCGCCGGGGATATTCCCCGTGATGAAGTTGGGGTTGTCGGGATCGCGCGTCCAGGCGATGCCGTCCGGGGAAGTGGCTATTCCGATATAGGAAATGCCGCTTTTTTTCCGCCAGCCCCGGTAATACATGTGGAAGATGTGGCCGTCATAGAGGACGTCGGGAGTGTCCACACTGTAGCCGTCCCATTCAAGCGGCGTGCCGCCCGAGGGGGTGATGAGAGGGTTCAAGGGGCTTTTGGTCCAATGGATGCCGTCCGGGGACGAGGCATAGCCGATGTTGGAGATGTCGGAGCCGATGGAGATGGCGCCGTACCACATCTTGTATTCGCCGTTCATCCGGAGGAGGGTCTGGCCTTCCAGGACGGTGCCGAGCTCCCAGGGCTGAGTCGGGATCATGACCGGATTGCCGGCGTATTTCGTCCAATGGGCGCCGTCCGGTGAAGTGGCATAGCCGATCCCGAAGGCGCCGGCATCGCTGCCGCCGACATACCACATTTTGAAGATCTGCTCCGCCTTGTCGAACATGACATGCTGGCAGATCAGGATGCCGTCGTCCCATTCGCCGGCGTTGCCGATCTTCAGGACCGGGTTGTTCGGATGCCGGGTCCAGTTGATCCCGTCCGGCGAGGTGGCCAAGCCCATCTGGCAATTGAGGTTGTTGGGCGTCCCGACGTACCACATCCAGTACTGGCCTTGGAAATAGCCGACAGTGAAGCAGTCCACGCTTTTTTCTTCCCACGACCCCGGGGGGCCGGGCTGGAAGATGGGATTCTTGTAATAGCGGATCCAGCTGTCGAGCTGGGGAAAGGCGAAATTGGATAGGGCCAGCTTGTTCTTGGCCAGCTCGCGCTCGATGCGGGCGACCTCCAGGCGAGCTTGGGCCTTGGGCATGAACCGGTAGGCTAGGACGCCGTGGCAGGAATAGGCGTCCGGCAGGATGAGAAAGGCGATCGCGATCGCGGCTGCCAGGAGAGGCAGTATCTTAAGCTTCAGTTTCATCGAAATTACCTCGCTGGTCAGGGCCGGGCGGCCGGTTTGCGGAATTCGACCCATAAGCCGCACAGGCAGCCCTCGTCGGTGGCGATCTTGAAGATCGGGATGCCGGCCTCCCGTAGAATGCGGCCCATCTCTTCAAAGCTCACTTCGAGATCCTTGGGCGGGCCGATCTTTTCGGCCTCCATGACGGCCTTGATCCGGTTGCGCTCCTCGACCGGGATGAGGCTGCCCAAGCCGCCGCCTATGAAGGCGACGCCGCCGGGCTTGAGGATGCGCTTGATCTCCCGGAAAGCCCGGACCTTGTCCTTCCAAAAGGGATAGGATCCGCGGCTGACGACCAGATCGACGGATTCGTCGGGGAAGGGCATCTTGTGGACATCCCCCTCGACGGCCTCGACCCGCCCCTGGAGGCCGGCCGCGGCGATGTTGCGGCGGACGATGGCCAGCGCGGCGGGGTCGACGTCCATGGCTTTGATCTTGAGGTCCGTCGCCTTGGCCAGGGCCAGGGCCCAGTAGCCCGGGCCGCAGCCGGCGTCGACGGCCGTTCCTGCGGTGATGCCATAGTCCTGCTTGACCTGTTGGGCCAGGTAAGGATAGATCGGACCGAAGACCCGCTGGGCGATGTCGTCGAACTGGGCCGCCGTATAGTTGGTGTTGGTCAGCTGCCGGATCTCGGACCCTTTCTTGTCCTTGGTGCAGGCGGCGCCCCCCAGGGCCACGGCCGCGGCCAGAAGCCCGACCGCGAGGGTGGGGCGACGGAATCGGAAACGGGAGCTCGGTGTCATGGGATTATCCTCTCGGGGGCTATAGCGCCGATCGACTGTTCAATATAAGCCCGATCGGGGCTGAAATCAACAGACTATATCAAATTGATAGGAAAAGACGGTCGGAGAGGGTGGGCTCAGAAGATGAGGGACAGCGAGGCCCCCGCCTCCAGGCCGCCCAGGTCGATGGTCACGCCGGCGTGCTCGGCCTTGACCATGGCATAGCGGAGCCGGCCGGTCAGCGCGATCGGCGAGTTTCTGCCCGGCCGCAGGCTGACCCCGGCCAGGACATGGGTCCCCTTGGCGTAATCGAGGGCCGTGCCGATGGCGTTCTTCTCGTAGTAGACGTCGTAGTCGAGCCCCGCGCCGACGAAGGGCTCGATCAGCCCCAGGGGGGCCCGCCAGCGGAACCCGACCGAAAAGGGCAGCAGGAGGAAGCTGGTCGATTCTTTGGTGAAGGTCAATTGGCCTTTCTTATAGAAGGCCTTGGCTTCGAGGTAGAAGTCGATGTTCAGGAAGAGGGCCGCTGTGATGCCCAGCCCCTGGATGCTCCCCCCTGCGGAGTAGACCTCGGTGAACAGCGGGTCTTTGACGGAGAAGCGGCCGTAGATGATCTCGAAAGAGCCCTGGCGCTTGGAAGAGGCGCCGCCGCCTTCATCCTGGGCCGCGGCGATCGCCGGCGACGACAGCCACAGCAATCCCAGCAGGGCCAGGGTCGCCGTCGCCGCCAGCGAGCGCTTGGTCATGCGCCTCTTAGAAGCTGTACTGCAGCGACAGGGTCGGCTGCAGGCTCATCAGGTTGAAGCTGTCGGCAAACCGGATCGATTTGGGGCTGAAGATGAGGAACTTGGCGTCAAAGCCGAGGGAGAGCTTGGTGTCCAGCCGGTACTCGATCCCCAGCCAGGCGCCGGCGTGGAACTGGCTGATGACGTGCTCATAGACCGTCTTGTCGCTGATCCGGATGTCGGCCGAGGCGTAGGGGGCATTCTCCTCGATGGTGTAATCGTCGAGCGTGATCAGCTTGCCTTTGGTCACTCCGGCGATGGGGCCGAACCAGACCGAGATCTTGCCCGTATCCAGGAAGGAGAACATGAAGTAGGCGGAGTAGCGCATGAAGGCCGAAGCCATGGCGGTGCTCTCGCTGAACGTCACGCTCCGATTGGATCCGGTCAGGAAGGGGTGAGGAAGCGACAAGGCCACGTTGACTTCGGGCAGGAATTGCCAATAGGAGAACGCCAAGCCCGCCTTGATCGGCAGGCTGCCGATATGGAAGTATTTGCCGATGGAAAAGTCCGCTGCGATCCCGGACTTCCATGTGTAGGTCTCGATCGAGCTGGCCGTTTCGCCATAGAGCGGGAAATCCGTCTCGACGATGTGGGTCGGGTTGAGGAAGAAGGCCATGCCGGCGCCGACCCGGATGAAGAAGCCGTTCCGCCCCGCATAGGGCTCGGTGGAGGTCTGCTCCTCGGCCTGGCGAACCGTCTCGCGGACGGGCTCGCGCACGGGCTCCTTGACCGTCTCCTGGACTTGGGCTTGGTCGGCCGCTTCCAGCCAGAACGACAGCTTCAACCCGCCCGGGATTTCGGTGACCGTGTAGGCGGGGGTGGCCTGGCCCATGTCGAAAACGAGACGGGCGGTGTCGGGCTTGAACTGGCCGGTGCGGATATCCAGGATCCCGGCGTCCCCGACCTGCATATAGGGGGCGGCGGCGATCGTTGCCACACCCGTCAGATCGACGACCAGGCGTTTGGGCGAGGTCAGGAAGGACACTTCGCGGGTGAACGCCCCGTCGACCATGACCAGAACCTGAAGCTGATTGCCTTCCTTCTGGGTGGAAATGCTTTTCAGCGTGCCGGCGGTCTGGGCCTGAAGAGCCGGGCAGAGAACGATCAACGCAGCCAGCGCCAAGGCGGCTGCCGTTATGAACGACTTTTTCATCTGATCCTCCGTTGGTAAAATCGATTCATTATACAGGACTCATCCTAATGTTCCAACGTCGCGACGGCGGAACACGGACCTTCGACTCCGTCCATCCGGACCGCGGAAACGACATACTCATAGATCGTGCCGGCCGTCGCCGAGACGTCGAAGTAAGATTCGGCCGCTTCGATCTCGGCCAACAGGCGAAAGGCGCCCGCGCCCTCGCCCGATTTGCGCCGGTAAACCCGGTAACTGCCCTCGGTGCCGGCGGCTTCGGACTTGGCATTCGGGCGCCACGTTATCATATTTCCGGGCTTTCGGTAAAACAGAATTTTATCCGAATCCGCGCGGGCCCGGACCAGTTCGGGAGGGAAAGGCAGAGCCTTGATCGCCGCGGCCCAGGCCTCGGCCATGACCTGATAGCCCTTCTCGCTGGGATGCTTGAGATCTTCGGACAAAAGGGCTTCCGGCCCGCCCGGTAGGTAGTTGTTGAAGATTTGATCCATGTCGGCCAGGGGGACTTTCATCTCGACCGCTAGAAGGCGGATGGCCGGATTGAGCGCGAGATGGATCTCGCGGTGCGAGGCAATGTACCATTTGTCGTCGCGCCGGGGGATGATAGTAGCCAGGACCGGCAGCAGGCCGTAGCTCAGGCATTTCCCGATCATGGTTCGAAGATTGCCGATGATGGTCGAAACCGGCCGAAGGAAGGTAACGTCGTTAGTCCCCTCCATTATTAAGATATATCTCGCTTGACGAATGGCGATGACGGTGTCGATCCTCAAATTGCCCTGGCTCGTTTCCTCGCCGCCCACTCCTTCATTGACCACTTCAGACGGCCCATATGCTGTGTCCAAGAGCGCTTCTAAGCGGGGAATGTAGCCCAGCTCGGGGTGATAGTCGTGGTTGATTGTCCCGTATGTGATGCTGTCCCCGAAGCCGATATATCGGGATTCATTAAGAGCAGGGTTAAATATAGGGCCTTGGGCCGCCATGGCCCCACGGCCGAGCCTTGGGGCTTGAATTTTCTGCGCCCCGTGAGCGGCGAAAAGGCTAGCCGCGAGCCCGAGGACGGCTAGGCCCCTAAAGGCTACATTCCGATAGGCTTTAGCGGCATTTTTTGGCTTCGGCAAGCTTTCTTTCCTCATGGTTGGCGCTCCCACTATAGCTTGATATTTTATTTTTTTCAATCGACTGGGGCCGATGTATCATACTTTGCGCCCAGGGACGTCCATTTGGGTTGACAAGGGCTATTCTATTAGGGCATCATGTCGCCGAATCCTTTAAAGGAGTTGCTAATGAAGAGATGCATCGCCCTCGCCGCCGCCGTGATCCTCCTGGCGGGTTTCCCTTTTGCTCAGACTTTGGGCAATAACAAGAAGATCGCCCACGTCACGGGCGGTGTCCGCTGGTCCCAATGTGCCTTCGGCCCTGAGGGAGTCCTTCATGTCTGCTTCGAAGAGGACTCCGACCGGGGCCATCCGATCTGGTATGTCAACTATGATGGGACGACGGCCAGCACTCCCTTTAATGTGACTGGTTCCTTGGACATCCGGGGCGAGCGGCCCGGGATCGCCGTCAGCTCTCACGGGGTCGTTGCGGTCGCCTGGGGCGTGGATGCCGGGGACAGCATTTTCGTCCGGATCTATGATCCCAAGACCAAGGCGTGGGGCGCCATTGACTCGATCGCGCCCGGCTATGGCTGGGGCGAACCCCAACTGGCGATCGAATCGGACGGGACCGTGCATTGCTTCTTCTCCAATGACGATCAAGGACGGACTTATTGCTCCACCCGGACCAACGGGGTTTGGGGCTCCGCCGTCCGTTTGAGCAGCGGCTACGCCAAGCAGGGCGGTGTGGCCGTCGGTCCGAACAACAAGGCTTGGGCCCTGTGGCGGGAAAAGGGGGGCGGAGGCGTC
Source organism: Candidatus Aminicenantes bacterium (assembly GCA_026393855.1). Taxonomy (NCBI): domain Bacteria; phylum Candidatus Aminicenantota; species Candidatus Aminicenantota bacterium. The sequence continues at coordinate 45,611 of JAPKZJ010000091.1, read as the reverse complement.
TACAAAAACTATTACGCCTCGCGGCCCCACGGCGGTACCTGGTCGGGCGCGGACCTCGTGACGTCATCCGGCGGCAGCTCTTCCCACCCCTCCATCACCGTCGGCCCGGACAGCGTCGCCATCGGTGTTTGGGGCGACATCGACATCAACAACGAAACGGGCGCCGAGATTCGGCTGATCAAGCTGGTCAGCGGCGCGGTTCGCGAGATCGCCATCCCGTTCGCCATGCAGCACTACCCCCGGGCCGTCGTCGATCCCAACCTGAAGATCCACGTCGCCGCCCAGATCGGCGGCGGCGATTTCGGCAGCGGCGCGGTCTATGCCAACAACGTCACCGGGTCTTGGTCTTCGCCCCAGCAATGTCTCACTTCGATGGATAAAGTCGTCGGGCTTTCCTCCGACCCTTACGGCAACGTGGGGATTTGCCTGTCGGACATGCTGACCGACGGCAAGGGCTCCGATATCTATATTTGGACGACACAGGCCATCATTCCCCGCTTTATCTACCCTCCGCAGAGCGTGGCCGCGGCCATCAGCCTCAAGAACGTCCGCCGCTCGCCCGGCATTACTTACAACCTGACCTGGACCGCCAATCCGGCGAATACGGACGCCTGGATCACGGGCTATAACGTCTATATGCAGGAAAACGGCGGCGCCTATCAGCTGCTGCTTAACGTGAACAAGGCGACCCTGAACGCCACTTTCACCTTCAGCGACTTGACCAAGAAGCGCCGCTTCGCCATTACGACGGTCAACCCTGCCGGCGGCGAAAGCGACCTGATCGAGTTCTGACGCCAGGAGCTTATTTGAAACGTATGCTGAGGAGCCCGGCGCTGGCCGCCGGACTCCTTTTTGTTTTGGCGGCCGCCGCCTTCGGCCAAGTCAACATCTCCAACTCCCCCGGCTGGCAGTCCTGGTATCCCCGCGTCGCCATCGATCCCGAGGGCAACGTCAACGTCGCCTGGATCGAAGTCTACGGCTCCGGCAACGGAGATCTTTTCTTCAGCCGCCTGGTCAAGAGCACCGGCCTTTGGAGCGCCCCCGTCAACTTAAGCGAGTCGGGCCGGGTCTGGAGCGGCACCCTGATGGCCTGCTCCGTCGATATCGACGATTCCGGCAACGTCTATGTCATCTGGTCGGCCCAGAACGCGGTCATGCTTCGAGTCCGAACTTCAGGCGGTTGGGGCAGCGTCAGCCAGATCGGTTCGGGAAGCGGCCTGGACGGATCGCGGATCGCGGTCACGGGCGGTGGGGATCTTTTCTGCGTCTGGTGGTCCGACGACGGGACGATCATCACTCGGGCTAGGATCAATGGCAGCTGGGAAGGCGCCCAGTCGGTCAGCGAAAGCGGCCGACGGGCGAAGTTCCCCGATATCGCCGTCGGCACGAGCCAGGCTCTTGTCTGCTGGGTGGAAAAGAGCGGCGAGATCTACCAAGCCGCCTATCGACTTCGCAGCTCGGGCTACGGATCGGGCTGGAACTCCAGCGTCCGTCTGGCGCCCGGCTCGATTTCCCAACAGCATCCCGTGGCCGAATACGCCAACGGTACGACGCCGCATGTGGTCTTCACTCCCGTCACCGACCCTAACCGGATTGTCCAGCATTGCGCCTGGACCGGCTCCGGATTCGGCTCGCCCCAGAACATCTCCGACGAGACCATGCTCCACTATCCTTCTCTGGCCGAGAAGTCCGGCTCCCTCTACGCCGTTTGGCAGGTCGGCTCCTATGGCGCCGGCCAGGCCGTCTACCAGAATGTTTACTCTGGCGGCAAGTGGGGCGGCCAGAGCGCCATTTCCGGTTCCAACGGCTGCACTTTTGTCGATGTTGCCGTGGATTCCGCCGGCAAGGCCAACATCGTCTGGGACGCCGGCGGGGAGATCATTTATTCCTTGGGCGCCTCGGGTGGCGGCGGCACGCCCACGAATGTGGCCCCGATCGCCGATTTCGCTTTCTCCCCCTCGACCGGGATCGCCCCCCTGACGGTGACCTTCGACGGCTCCGCCTCGCGGGACCCCGACGGCACCATCGCCCGCTATGACTGGATCTTTGGCGACGGCGACACGGGCAGCGGCCGCACCGTCAACCACACCTTCGAAACGCGCGGCAATTATTCCGTCAAGCTGACCGTCGTCGACAACCTCGGCAAGCCCGGCTCCAAGATCCAGACGCTCGCCGTGCTCGGGCTGTATGCCCCGCTGAACGTGGATTGGACGGTCCACCTCGACAAGAGCATGTTCCAGACTCGGAGCGTCACCGAAGTGACTTGGGCGGCCAATCCGGCCAACGACGCCGTGGCCGCCATCACCAAGTACCGGGTTTATCGCAAACGGACCGACGACGACGACTCGATCTACTTGAAGGTGGCCGACGTCGATGGGACGGTTTTCGCCTATCGCGATACCAAGATGGCGGCCGGAGCGACATATGTTTACGCGGTGTCGGCTCTGGACGCGTCGGGCCACGAAAGCCCCTTGAGCTCGGACACCAATAATACGGCCGAAGAGACGGACGCCAAGGATAAAGCTACCGGCGTCAAGCGGCTGGATCGGCGCTAAGCCCGTCTAGAGATCGAACCGGAAAAGAAGCGCAGCCCCGATCTCCGTCCCGCCCAGGTCCACGGTGAACCCTTCCATCGCTTTGGAAGCTTTGGACCAGCGGATGTAGGCCTTAAGGATGGGGCCGGAGGCGGGCTCGAGGAAGAGCCCTCCCGCGACATGGAAGCCGAAGGCCGACCCCCGGCTCAAGATCCACTCGCTATCCTCGCTGTAAAAGATCCAATCCGCGCCCCCTCCCAGCCAGAGGCCGACGGTGCCGCGACGAACGGCCGCTTCGAGCCCGGCGGCGATCGGGATCAGGGTCAGGCGGGAGGCGGTGCCGGAGATGGTCGATCCGCCGGGCTTGGCGAAGCGCCGGACATCGAGATCGACCGCCAGGCTGAATCCCTCGGACCGGTAAAGCATGCGGCCCGCGCTGAGGCCTAGCGCCAAGCCTTCTGTCCCGTAGACTTCCTTGAAGACGGAGTCGGAGGGAGCGAACCGGCCGCCGAGAATCCCGAGCCAGGCATTGGGGGCGGCCGCCGGACGGAGCTCGTCCTGGGCCGCGGAAAAAGCCGGCAGGAGGAAGATGAGCGCCAAGGCAGCCGCAGCGGTTCTGGCCGGAAAGAGGATCTTCATCGTTTTTAGCTCTGTCCGGTTTATAGCATAGGACGCGCCGGGCCTCAACTCCGGTAGTTTTCGGGCCGGCATCGTCGGTGCGGCTGGCCGCCGGGCCGTTCTTATCCTACAATACGAGCATGAAACTTTCGGACAAGCGCTGGCGAGGCGTTTCGCCGGCCGCCGGCTTCGTCGGCCTCATCGCCGCGGCGGCGTTTCTGGCGACGGCCTGCGGCAAGTCCAACCCGAGCGCACCAGCCGCGCCCCCCGCCGCAAGGATCGATTTGTCCTCCCTGCGCCCGTCCTTCGAGTTCGGCGGCGGCATCGTTTTCCAGTCCGACCTGGATGGGGACAACGACATCTATCTTTTGACCGGAACCGGGCTGCGGCGCCTGACCGACGACCCGGCTTCGGACGAGTTCCCGAAGTGGTCCCCCGACGGCAAGCGGATCGCCTTCAGCTCGAACCGGACCGGGCGCTATCAGATCCATACCATGGCCTCCGACGGCTCCGATGTTCGTCAGGTCACCCATTCCGAGGCGGACGCCATTGAACAAGCCTGGTTCCCGGACGGCCGGCGGCTGGCCTTCACCGAGGAGCGGCGGAGGGCGGTCGGGCGCTCTTACATTCTGAAATCGGTCGGCCTGGACGGCGGGACGGCCGAAACGCTCCTGCCGGAGTTCGAAGGTTCGAGCGCCCTGCCCGAGTTTTCTCCTGCCGCCCCCGTGCTTGGATTCACCGGCAAGCGGCTGCGTGGCTGGGATATCTATGTCGTCGATCTGGCCACGAGGGCCGTCCGGCCGCTGACCGAGGGCGGCCATGCCTGCCGGCCGCATTTCTCGCCCGACGGTGCCAAGATCGCTTATGCCTCTTCCGAGGCCGACGGCAAGGGCGACATCTGGATCATGAATTCCGACGGCAGCGGCCGGGAACGGCTGACCGACCGGCCGGATACCTATGATTATTTCGCCTCCTGGTCCCCCGACGGCCGGTCCATCGTCTTCAGCTCGGGCACCGAACATTATCCGACCCAGGGGATCTGGTCGCTGGCGATCGTCCGCGTGACGACTAAGCGGGTCATCCCCCTCTTCGGGAGCGGGGCTCGCGACGTCTTCCCCGATTGGCGCTGAAAAGGAATTCTTCATGCCGCACCCAGCCCCTATCTTCCTTCGCCGTATCCTCCCGGCCGCGCTGGCCGCCGTCCTCTTTTTCCCTTCGTGTCGTCCGGATCCGACCTGGTCCGGGATGAAGCAGGACTTCGCCGATCCCCCGGCCCGTTGGAAGCCGCGGCCACTGTGGTTCTGGAACGCCCCGCCGAGCCGATCCGGTACGGAGGCGCTGATGGGCCAGTCCCGGACCGCGGGCTATGGCGGCTTCGGCATCCTTCCGACGCCCAAGATGAAGCTCGCCTTCATGGGGCCGGAATACCTTGATCGCTATGAGGAGGCCGTGGAAAAGGCCGCCTCGTTGGGCATGACTATGTGCCTGTACGACGAGTTCTGGTTTCCCAGCGGTAGTGCCGGCGGCCTGTTGGCGGCGAAATTCCCCGGCTCGCTGTCCAAACGGCTGGACAGGACGGCCCTGCCGGTCACCGGGCCGCGCCGGTTCTCGGCCGCCGTCCCCAAGGGCGAGCTGATGGCCGCCGTGGCCATGAACGAGACGACCCTGGAGCGCCTTGATCTGGCCTCGCGGATCAAGGACGGCCGTTTGTCCTGGGACGCTCCCGCGGGCCGTTGGACGGTGATGTTCTTCGCCTGCGTCCCCGACGGGGCCCGCGGCCTGGTCGATTACCTGGACCCCGCGGCGGTCCGCGACTTTATCTCGCTGACCTACGAAAAGTACTTCGAGCGCCTGGGCCGACATTTCGGGACGACCATCGACAGCGCCTTCTACGACGAGCCGACCTTCCATTGGGTCGAAGGAGGACGGGCTTGGACGCCGAAGTTCAACGAGCGCTTCCGGGCCGCCCGCGGCGGCGACCCGACTCTGCTCTATCCGGCTCTGTGGCTCGATATCGGCCCCGACACTACCGCGGCGCGCAACGCCCTGTTCGGGTTCCGGGCCGAGCTCTTCGCTTCGGGGTTCGTCAAGACCCTGGCCGACTGGTGTCGGGCGCACGGCATCGCCCTGACCGGTCACGTCGACCAGGAGGAGATCGTCAACCCGGTCGGGCTGTGCGGCGATCTGATCAAGTGCTTCCGCGACCAGCCCATCCCCGGGGTGGACGAAATCTTCACCTACGGCCGCGCCTCCAAAGCCTACAAGGTCGTGAGCTCTGCGGCCGCAAACTACGATCGCCGCAAAGTTATGACCGAGACCTACGGAGCCATGAAAGACATGCCGGTCGCGACGCTCTACCGGGAGGCCATGGACCAGTTCGCCAAGGGGATCAACGTCATGGTTCCGCATGCCGTTTGGACGAACTCGGCCGACATCACCTTCCCGCCCGAGCTTTCACCCCGCACGCCGCCCTACGCGGCCGAGCTCCCGGCCTATAATAAATATATGGGCCGCCTGCAAAGGATTCTCCAGCAGGGCGTCCCTGCGGTCGACATCGCCGTCCTGTATCCCATCGCCGGGCTGCAGGCCGGGTACCATTTCGGGACTGGCAAGCCCTACGAAGGCGGAGTCATTCCGCCCGAGGCGGATTACATGGAGGTCGGCGAGCGGCTCTCGCTCCGCCTGCGGCGGGATTTCACCTATCTCCATCCCGAGGTCCTGGCCGCCCAATGCCGGGTTGAGGACGGCGTCTTACGGCTCGTCCATCCGGACTGGTCGCAGGCCTTCACGACCGTCATCGTTCCGGGGGGCGTCGCGATTCGGGCCGACAACCTACGGGCAATCAAGGCCTTCTTTGACCGGGGCGGCCGGGTCATCTTCACTACGAGGCTCCCGGACCGATCGGCCGAGCCCGGCAAGGATGATGAGGTCAAAGCCCTGCTCGAAGCCATGCTCGGCGGCGGGACGAAAAGCGGCGGTTCGAGTCCCGGCCGGGCGTTTTTTGTCCCCGTTCCTTCGGCAGCGGCGCTTCTGGCGGCGCTTGACGAGGGCGCCGCCGCTCCCGACGTCGCTTGGCAGGCGCCGGCGGAAGCGAAGGGCGGGAATTTATCTTATCTTCATAAAGTGATCGAAGGACGGGACGTCTATTTCTTTGCCAACTCGAGCGACGAGAAAGCCGAGACCACGGTCCGTCTGCGGGGCCGCTTCGCGACGATGGAGATATGGGACCCGCATACGGGCCGCGTCGAACGACTGAAGTCGCGCCGGGCTGTCGACCGCGGCCGCGACGTGACGGAATTTTCGCTGGCTCTGCCCCCCGTTCACTCTGTCTTCATCGTGGCCCGGCCCCGATAATCTCGGTTCTTTATTCTTTTATCTTCGCCCAATTCCGGGGAGGACGGTCCGGAGTGCCGTCCCGGCGGCTTCGGGCTCTTCGCGCCTTTTCCCACAGCTCTCTTCGGCGCCTCGGAACTGCGCATTCTGGATCACCCGGATATAGAGACCGCCCACTCCGTTTCGGTTCCGTCGGATGGTCGCGTGCTCAAACAGCCCTCGGCGGCCGTTGGCTTCCCTCAGCGAGCTATGGAAAAAGGCGTCGCCCTCGCGATTTCGCCGTCGGCCGACACCCCGAACCGCCTTTGCCTCCCCGGAATCGGGAAATAAGCCTTCAGATTTCAGCCAAGTGAGAATTGTGCTCGGGCTTGGCCATCTCTTCGGTCCACTGGTCCGTGAATTCCTTGATGATGGCCAGGGTCATGTCGTCGAGCATCTCTTCCAGGCCGGGGCAACTCTTACACACGGTCGAGATCAAGCCCTTGTCCCTCAAGTGTTTCCTGACCTTCCGGACGATCGTCAGGAAACTATCCTCGTATTCCCTGCGGTATTCGGCGGCGTATTTCGTGATCCATTCGGAGACGGCGGCTTCGCCCGGATCGCCCTTGATTTCGACTCCCCGGCACCACTTGTGCTTAAGGGCTTCCTGGATCTGCCTGGCCATATAAGTCTTCAAGTCCATCGATTGACTCCTATCGCGATCGCGGTGCGTCGGAGCTAGGGGCGCGTCCCCTCTAGCTCATGTTTTTGCGCAGGGCTCGGCCGAGATACTCGCGCGGAATGCCCAGGAACTGGCGGCGCCATAGCCGGTCGCACTTGGAGCAGGTCTCCAGGTCGGAGACGTCCCGGGACAGCACCTTCTCCCGCAGGCGGACCATCATGTTGTTGTTCCAGATCTCGCGGATGGACGCGTCCTTGACGTTGCCCAGGGTGTAATAGCCGAAGAAGTCCTGGGTGCAGGGCAGGACCGACCCGTCCCAGAAGATGATCAGGGCGTGCCAGAGGAAGGTGCAGGGCGAGTAAGAGGTTTTGGGCGGAGCCTGGCCGACGTCGCCGGCCCAGTTGTGCAATTCTTTGATATGGAGGTGGTCCAGCGGCAGGCCCTTGAAGCGGGCCAGGAAAGCCTTTTGGGCCGCTTGGTCGTACTTCTTGAAGACCTCGGGAAAGCGAATGAGCTCGATCAGGGTGACGGGCTTCTTGGCCCCCATCTCCTTCTTGATCTCCAGAAAGCGGACGATGTTGGCCACGGTCTTGTCGAAATCGGCGTTGACCCGGATGGACTCGTAGGTTTCCTTGTCCATCCCGTCGAAGGAGAAGGCAAACTGGTCCAGCCCGGCCTCGATCAGCTTGCGGGCTTTGTCCTCGTCGAGCAGGGTGCCGTTGGTGTGGAAGCGGGTGACGATGCCGGCGTCGTGGGCGTAGCGGACCATCTTGAAGAAGTCGGGGTGCAGGAGCGACTCGCCCCGGTGGAGCAAATGGACGTCGGAGACGAAATCCTTGGCCTCATCGATGATCTTCTTGAACAGCTCGAAGTCCATGAACCCCTTCTGGTCCTTGGTCAGGTTCTTGTTGGGGCACATGACGCAGCGCAGGTTGCAAACGCTGGTCGGCTCGATCCACAGACGGATGGGCATATAGTCGAGGCGCGTCCGGCGGCCCTTGTAGGCGCGGGCGATCTTGCCCAGCCGCTTGTAGTATTCCAGTCGGGTCATGAGGGCGCTATTGTAGCGGATTCGGCCGCCCCGTGTAAGGGGAGGCGAGGAGCCGGGATATCTCCAGCAGCGAAGCCACCGGGATCTGCTCGGCCCGGACGCGGTGGTCGAGGCCGAGAGAATCGAGGGCGGCGAAAACGCCGTCGTGTGGATACCCGGCCGCGGCCAGGTTGTTGGACAGCGTCTTGCGGCGCTGGGCGAAGCAGGCGTTGACGAAGCGGCGGAAGCGGTCGAAGTCCCCCACCTCGACCAGCGGCGCCTCGCGCCGCTCCAGCGAGACGACGGCCGAATCGACCCTGGGTGGCGGGACGAACGACCCGGGCGCGACCTTGAACAGGATCTTCACCGCGAAATAGATCTGGAGCAGGATTCCGAGCGGCGCGTAGTCCTTGCCGCCTGGCCCGGCGATGAAGCGCTCGGCGACCTCTTTCTGGACCAGGAAGACGGCTTTTCGGAAGAACAACCGTTGATCGAGCAGCCGGAAAAGGATCGGCGACGAGATCGAATAAGGGAGGTTCCCGGTGACGAGATAGGGTCCGTCACCCGCGCCTTGGGCCTTCATCAGCTCCGCCCAATCGACGTCGAGGATGTCGCCCTCGATGACCGTCAAACCCTCGTGGGCGTCGGCTTTCAACCCCTGTGCCAGAACCGGGTCTTTCTCTACGGCGACGATGCGGGCCCCGGAGGCCAGAAGGGACAGCGTCAGCGCCCCTTTGCCGGAGCCGATCTCGAGGATCGTCTCGCCGGGGATCGGGGCGGCAGCCGCGGCGATGCGGTCCAGGATGCCCCGGCTGGCCAGAAAGTGCTGGCCGAGGGCGTGCCGCCGCGATTTTTTCATCGGACGGATTGGACGGTCTTCGCGGTATAGCGTCTTTTGAATTTGACGGCCATGAGCAGGGTTTCAAGCAGGGCCAAAAAGTCGAGCTTGGTCTGACCGCGGGTTCGGTCGATGAAGTCAATCGGAACCTCGACGACCGAGAAGCCCAGCAGATCGACCTTGCGCAGGATCTCCATGACGATGGACTGGCCGACCGAGATGAGGTCGTTGAGGTCCATGGCTTCGAGGACTTCGCGTCGGTAGGCGCGGTAACCGGACGAAACGTCGCGGATCTTGACCTTGTAGAGGCGGCGGATGAAAGTCCGGACGCACAGCGTGATCAGGCGCCGGAGCGGGCCGCGGTTGGCGTCCCGGCCTCCTTCGACGTAGCGGGATCCCAGGGCCATATCATGGGTTTTGAGGGCGCCCAAAAGGTCCGGGATATATTTCGGCTGGTGGGAAAAGTCGCCGTCCATCTCGATCACGAAGTCGGCGCCCAGGGCCAGTGCGGCCTTGAAGCCGTCGATGCCGCCGGAGCCGCGGCCGCGCCGTTTCGTCCGGATCAAAGCGTGGACATGCGGATCGCTCTTGCCCATCTGTTCGACGATGCGGCCCGTTCCGTCGGGTGAATTGTCGTCGGCCACCACGACATGGACATCATAATCGGGAAGCGGCAGATCCCGGATGGCGCGCGCGAGATCGGCAATGTTCTCGGCCTCGTTGTAGGTCGGGATCATGGCCGCAACAAGCGGCCGCCGGGGCGCGGGTGTCTCGCTCATAGGAGTCGCCGCAGGGCTTGCAGAACTTCTTCGGGCCGGATCGATTCCATGCACACCGGGTCGGGGCAGGCCTGCTTGTAGCAGGGCGCGCAGGCGGCCCCGGCGAAAAGCTTGACGCCGCGGCTGTAGGTCTCGATCTCCTGCGGGCAGGTGGGTCCGAACAGAATGACGGCTTTCTTCTTGAGGGCCAGGGCGATATGCATGGCCAGGGTGTCCGAGCAGACCACGGCGTCCATGCGATCCAGGAAGCCGGCGAAGTCGAGGAGCGAGTTGTCCGAGCCCGTGTCGAAGACGGGGACGGCAGAGCCCGCCGCCAGGCGCTTGTTAAGGGCCTGCTCGCGTTTGCCGCCGAGAAGAAAGATGTTGGCCTTGAGCTCGCGCTTGAGGATCTTGATGAGAGCCAGAAAATGGGCTTCGGGCCACTGCTTGGTCGTGAACTTGGCGCCCGCCCCGGTATTGAGCCCTATATTCGGCCGCCCCGCGGGCACCCGCTTGGATTTGAAAAAGGCCGCGGCCTTGGCCTTGGCCGCCTCCGGCAAAACAAAGACATAGTCGTCGCCCTTGTACTCCAGCTCGGCCGCCTCGAAAATCATCTGCTGGTAGGTTTTCTGGTTGACGCGAAACTTGAGCTCGTCGTCGACGCCTAGCCGCAGGGAGTAGGACGCGGCCGGAGAGAAGCCCTCGAGGTTGCCGTGGGCGTTGATGGTGTAACCGAATTTGCGGGGCGCGGCGACGAGGGCGGCCAGCGCGGTCAGGCCGGGGTCTTTGTCCAGCGAGTAGACGGCGTCGAATTTCTGGGCCTGCAGGACCAGGGCCGTCTCGACATTGAGCGGCAGGACGCGGTCGATGAGCGGAATCGGCTTGAGCAGGTCGACCGTCTCCTCATCCACCACCCAAGTGATGAAGGCGTGGGGGAAGGCCCGCCGGATGCTGGTCAGGACCGGGGTCGTGCGCAGCACGTCGCCCTGGGCCCGGCATTTGATGACCAGAACCTTGGGGCCGAAGGCCTGGAACTCGGGGCAGCCGTCGCAGACGCGCTTGAACTTGCAGGGCTTCTCGCCCTTGAAGTGGACGCAGTCCGGCCGGACCAGGGTGGAGATTTTCATCGCGTTACTTATGCCACATTTAGGGGGCTATTTCAACGGATGAGCTCTCCCGGATTGGCTCCGACGATTTCTTCCGGATCCTCACCCATCTCCGGGGATGGTCAGGCGGCACGGTGACACCGTTCGGGGGAACGGAGCCATATGCTGTGATCGGATTAAGGCAGTCTGTTTGCTTCGAGGGGATTAAAACAGCATATGGTCGGCAACTGGCGAAACCGCGCGGGTTTAGACTTTTTTGCGAGCCTCTTCGAGGGCACCCAACGGGCGCCGAGGGAAATCCTTAGATTCCGAAGGCGCTTAACACTTTTAATTTAATTGATATCACCACCCCGGCCCCTCCTTCAAGGAGGGATCAGGTTGGCGCCTTCGGCTGCATGGGCCGAGGCGAGTAGCGCAAAAAAGGCGTGAAAAACCCGCGCCGCCGGGCCGATCACTGTGACGCAGGCCCGGAGATGGGAGAAGATCCTTTCTTTCTGGCCAAGTAGAGGATATGCGGGTACCAATAGCCCTTGTGGAGCGGCACCACTTCGACTTCGAAGCCGATCCGCTCGAGCAGGGGGGTGTACTCGCCCTGCCCGGCGAAATAGAACTTGCCGCCCAGGGTGAAGCCGATGATCTTGACGGCCAGCGTCTCCTGGAATGCGTTCCAGCGCGCTTTCCAGCGCGGCCGGTCGTCCATTTCCTTGAGGGCCAGCACACCGCCCGGCGGCAGCGCCGCATGGCACTTGCGCAGGATCGCCTCCTGGGCTTCGAACGGGATGAGATAGAGGACGTCGATGATCGTGATCGCGTCCGCCGCCGGATAGTCCGAGGCGACCACGTCGCCCGTCCAGAAGTCCATCCCGTCCCAGCCCTCGAACGTTTTCCTGGCCAGGGCGACCTTGCCCTCGTCCAGGTCGAAGCCGGCCACCCGCCGCTCCGGCGAGCCCAGCTTAAGAATGGCCGCGAACAGGCCGTTCCCGCAGCCCAGGTCCAGGAATCGCCCGGCCGCGGGCAGATGCGGCTCGACCGGCAAGAGCGGGCAGATCTTGAACTTGATCCGGGTGTAAAGAGTCGTCCAGAAGCCCCGGCCCTTGAAGACCTCGAAAACCCGCTTCTTGTCGACCATCTGCTTCTCAGCCCGCGATGTATTTGTCGTGCCAGAATTGGAAAATAACCAGCGGCCAAAGAAGCTGACGGTGGTTGTGGGCGCCGGCCATGTGCTCGTCCAGGATGGTGCGGACGAAGCCCTCGTCGAGGAAGCCGTGCCGCTTCAGCCGGGCGGGCGACAACGTGTCCATGACGAACGGCTTCAGCTCGTTGCGCAGCCACGGCCCGAGCGGGATGTCGAACCCGATCTTCTTCTTGTTCAGGATCTCCGCCGGCAAGCGCGAAGCCAGAGCCTTCTTGAGGATGTGCTTGGACTCGAAGCCCTTGAGCTTGAGCCGGCTGGGGATCGTGGCTGCGAACTCGACAAACGTGTAGTCGAGGAAGGGGGTGCGGATCTCGAGCGAGTTGGCCATGCTCATGCGGTCGACTTTGACCAGCAGGTCGTCCTGGAGATAGAGCTTGAGGTCGAGGTAGGCGAGGCGGTCCAGAGGGTCGGCGGCCCGGGTTTGGGCGGCCTGTTCGCGGATCGGGCCGAACGGGTCGGCCGAGACATGCTCTCGCAGGCCGGGCGCAAGCAGCCGGGCCTTGAGCTCCGGCGTGTAGGCGCCCCACCACAAGGTATTGGCGATCTCGGGCGGGTACTCGGCCCCGGCCGTGAACTTCTTGGCCTTGAACTCGAAGCTCAATCGCTTCTCGGACGCCGGTAGCCGCCGGACGGCCGGGCCGATCAGACCACGGCGAAGAAAGCCGGGGATCTTACGGTACAGCCGGGCGACTTTGAAGGCTTTATATGTGTCGTAGCCGCCGAACAGCTCGTCCCCGCCGTCGCCGGCCAGGGCCACGGTCACGTGCTTGCGGGCCAGCTTGGAGATGACGTAGGTCGGGATGATCGAGGCGTCGGCCAGCGGTTCGTCCAGATACTCCATGAGCGTCGGCACCAGATCGGCTGCCTGGCGGGATTCGACCACAAACTCGGTGTGCTCGGTCCCGAACTTGTCGGCCACGATCTTGGCGTAGTCGAGCTCGTCGAAGGTCTTTTCCTTGAAGCCGATGGAGAAGGTCTTGACCCGCCCGCCCGCCGTCTCGCTCATCAGGGCCGTGACGGCGCTCGAGTCGATGCCGCCGCTTAAAAAGACGCCCAGCGGCACGTCGCTCAACAGGCGCATGTGCACCGATTCGCGGAGGCGTACTGCGATCTCCTCGGCCCAGGATTCTTCGCTTCGCCGGGCCGGCGCGGTCTCGGCATAGTGGACGTCCCAATAGCGGCGGACTTCGCTCTGGCCGTCGCGGACGACCATCAGGTGGGCGGGGGGGATTTTCTTGATCTTGGCGAAGATCGATTCGGGCGTCGGGACATATTCGTAGGTGAAATAGCGCGACAGGGATTCGAGGTCGATCTCGCGCGAGACGCCTGCTTTGAGGAGGGATTTGATCTCGGAGCCGAAGTAGAACCGGCCGTCCTGCCAGGCGTAGTGCAGAGGCTTGATGCCCAGCCGGTCCCGGGCCAGGACCAGCTTGCGGGCTTTGGTGTCCCAGAGGGCGATGGCGAACATGCCGTTGAGCTTAGTTGCGAATTCCTCGCCCAGCTCCTCGTAGAGATGAACGATGACCTCGGTGTCGGCGTTGGTGTAGAACTTGTGCCCCCGGGCCATGAGCGCGGGCTTGAGCTCGGGAAAATTGAAGATTTCGCCGTTGTAGACGACCCAGACCGTCTTATCTTCATTGTGGATGGGCTGGCGGCCGGTGGTGAGGTCGATGATGCTGAGGCGCCGCATACCCAGGGAGATGGGCCCGTCGGCGTAATAGCCGTCCTCATCCGGCCCCCGGTGGACGATGACGTCGCACATGGCCCGGGTCAGAGCCCGGGCGTCCTCCGGCAGGCCGGCTTGTCCATAGATGCCGCAGATTCCACACATGTTGAATAAATCCCGAAGGATTATACTATAATTGCGGGGCAAAGAATTTCCATGGCCCGCATCATCATCAACGCCGACGATTTCGGTCTGTGCGCCTGCGTCAACGAGGGCATCATCGAGGCCCACAGGAACGGCGCCCTGTCCAGCGCCACGATCATGGCCAATATGCCCGGGTTCGATCAAGCCGTCGTCCTGGCCAAGGAGAACCCCCGCTTGGGCGTCGGCGTCCATCTGAATCTAGTCCGCGGGCTGCCCCTGTCGCCCGCCTCCCGGATCCCGACGATCCTGGGCCCCGACGGCCGTTTTCTGGGCAGTCCCAGCCGCTTGATGCGCAAAATGGCGGCCGGCCGGGCCCGCCCGGCCGAGGTCGAGATCGAATTGCGGGCCCAGATCGAAAAAGCCCTGGCCGCGGGCCTGCGGCCGAGCCATGTCGACAGCGAAAAGCACATGCACGCCTACCCGCCTGTCTTCCGGATCGCGGCCCGCCTGGCCGGCGAGTATGGGATCGGCGGGATTCGATTCATCCGCGAGTTCCGCCTGTCGCGGCACCCGGTCCAGAGCGCCAAGGCCGTCCTGCTGACCCTCTGGAGCGCGCGGGCCCGGGCCGCCGTCCGTTCGGCCGGGCTCGTGATCACCGACCGGTTTTATGGTATATGTAATAGCGGCCGGATGACGGCGGCGGATTTGCGCCGCCTGATCGAGCGTCCGGGCCGGGGCTCCGCCGAGATCATGATCCATCCGGGTTACGTCCGGCCGGAGCTTTTTGCCCTGGAAGCCCTGACCGGCCCGTATTATATCAACCGGTTCCGGGAAGGCGAGCTGAAGGCTGTGACCGACCCTTCGGTCCGGGCCCTCTTTCGCCCCGGCGGGCCGGAATTGACGACCTATCACGGACTGCGCAAATGACCAACGACGCGACCAACCCGAAGATCTCGATCATCGTCCCCTTCTTCAACGAGGCGGAGAACGTCGAGGAGATGTACGCCCGGCTGAAGGAGGTCATGGATCGGGTCGGTGATCCTTACGAGCTTATTTTCATCGATGACGGCAGCACGGATCGAACCTACTCCCTGCTCAAGGACATGTCCAAGCGGGACGACAAAGTCGTCGTCCTCAAGCTGCGGCGCAACTTTGGTCAGACGCCGGCCCTGCAGGCGGGATTTGACCACGCCCGGGGCGAGATCATCATCTCCATGGACGGCGACCTGCAGCATGACCCGGCCGAGATTCCCCAGTTCCTGGCCAAGATCGCCGAGGGCTACGACATCGTCAGCGGCTGGCGCAAGGACCGCAAGGACAACGCCCTGCTCCGCAAGCTCCCCTCCTGGGTGGCCAACCGGATGATGAAGAAGCTGGTCAAGGTCCAGATCCACGACTTCGGGACGACCTACAAGGCTTATAAGCGCGAGGTCCTGTCCAGCATCCGGCTGTACGGCGAGCTGCATCGCTTCATCCCGGCCCTCATCAGCCGGGAGGGCTTCAAGATCACCGAGCTGCCGATCTCCAACATCGTCCGCCTGCGGGGCAAGTCCAATTACGGCCTGTCGCGCGTCCGGCGGGTCTTCTTCGACCTGATGACCGTCAAGTTCATCGTCAGCTTCATCGATCGACCCCTGCAGATCTTCGGGATGATCGGCCTGGTCCTGGGCGGGATCGGCTTCGGCATCGCCGCTCTCCTGACTTTCGGCCATTACGCCCTGCACTGGGTGATGCGGGACAATCTGGGCAATCTCCTCTTCGCCGTCTTCCTGATGATCGTGGGCGGGCTGTTCATCATGACCGGCCTGCTGGCCGAGGTCATTTCGCGCATTTATTACGTCACCCACAACCAAAAGATCTATTCGCTGGAGCGGATCGACGCGCGGCGGCCGGACGACGCCGGCGCCAGGTAGGCCCGTGACCGGCGGCCCCTCGTCTCTCCCGTCTTCGCCCCGCCGCACGGCCGATCTCCTGGCCTGGGCCTTCATTGCGGCCTTCACGGCGGCTTGGATCGCCCTGATGCTCCGCAACCTCGGCTACTTGTCGTACTGGATGGACGAGGGCTTCCACATTCTGGCGGCAGACGGCATCCTCAAGCACGGTTACCCGCTCTACCCATCGGGGCATATCTATTGGAAGGCAATCCTCTACGCCTATGTCTTGGCCGGGCTCGGCAAGATCTTTGGCCTGACGGCAACGACGCTGCGGATCGTCTCGGTGCTTTCTACGGCCGGCCTGATTATCCTGGCCTGGTTCGTCGGCCAGCGATTCTTCTCCCGATCGGTGGGGCTTGCGGCCGCAGTCATCCTGGCCTTCTCGGCCTGGGAGGTCGAGGACGCCCGGCTGGCCCTGTACTTCGCGCCGTTGCAGCTCATGGTCCTGGCCTCGATCTATGTCTTCTACCAGGCGTTCATCGAGGACCGGCCCAAGTTCAGGCCCTGGGTGGTCGTCCTGTTCGTCCTCACGCCCCAGGTCCACCAGCTCGGGATGAGCGTCTATTTCTGTTTCTTCGCCCTGCTGGTGATGAAGGGGCTCAAGCGGTTCCTGAAAAAAGACCTGCTGACGAGCTTCGGCCTGGTGACCCTGTTCTACCTGGGCATGCAGGTAGGCGAATTCTTCTTCTGGAAAGTCGGCTATGTCTATGAGAAGACCGACACCAGCCTGAGGGGGATGTTCAATTATTTTTTCGGGAGCTTCAACCTCAAATATTTTAAAGAATTTTTCATCTCTTTCCCGCTGATGAGCCTGGTCGTGCTGGGCGGGATCTTTCTCTACCTGGGCATCCGCCTGGGGCGGGGGGCGGCGGAGGATGATCGGGGCCGTTCCCCCTGGCTGTACCTCACGCTTGGCCTCCTTTTCCCGCTCCTTTTCCTGGCCTTCTTCCGGACCCATGTCCAGCCGCGCTACCTGGCCCCACTGCATCCGGTCTTCGTCCTGCTCTTTCTGGTCGCCCTGCGCGAGGCCGCTCGGGCCCTGCCGGACCTGATCGTGGCGCCGTTCGCGTCTTTGCGCCCGAAAGCCCGGGAAGCGGCCGGCTTGATTCTGTTCCTGATCGCGGCGGCCGTCCTGACCGAGGGCGCCGGCCTCAAGCGGGTTCTGGCCATCGTCGAGCGCCGCTATAACGATCCCATCGAGACCGACATCATTACCCGCTCCGGCCGCTTCGAGCATGAGGACAACGCTAATACAGGTCTATACGTAAAGCACTTCCTGCGCGATGACGATATCGTCGTGGCCATTCATGTCGTGTTCCAGAAGGTCTATGTCGGCCGGGTCGATTACTGGCTGTGGTCGGGCGGGCCGGGAACATGGGACGCCTGGGAAAAGACGCCGGACGGCTGGCGGGATTTCTATGTCGGGGCCCGCTGGATCAACAACTTGGCCGACCTGAAGAAGGTGATCGAGGCGAATCCCGCCCGCCGGGTTTGGCTGGTCGGCTCGACCTCCCTCGTCCGGCGCGATCATATCAATCGCGAGATCGCGGACTTCTTGGCGGGCCAGGCGGACCGGCGCGTCTTCCGCGGCTGGGACGGCGTCTCCGAGGTCTATCTCTGGAACGATCCGGTGGGCGGCCTTACCTCCGGAACGAGGACGCTCGAGGGCGAGTCGTTGCCGGCGCGGCGGGGACGGGTGGCTTATGGCGGGGACGCTTCGCGGCGGGCCTGGATGTCTTGGCCGCAAGGCCGCCGGGACGAATTCTCCGTCGACCTGCCCGGCGAATACCCGCCCGGCCGGTACCGGCTGCGCCTGCGGGGCCGGACGGGCCGAGAGGCCGGCGGGCGGGAAGCCTTGATCCTGGCCGTCATGGACTCTCGAACAGGCGAAACCCTGCGAACGATCCGTCTCGCCTCCGGCCTGGAGGCATTCGCCGAAGTGGAAGCCTCGTTTGGTGTCAGGACTCCGGGAGCGCTTCGCTTGCGCGTGCTGGCTCCCGGCGCCACGACTGCCGACCTGGATTGGATTGATATCGTCCCGTCCAAGGAGTTGCCATGAGCGGCCAGTCTTTCCCCGGCAGCACTCAGAAAGAGCTTCATGCGTCCGGCCGGTCGGCCGGAGCCAAATATCGATCGATGTTTGTCGGCCGGAAAGGGCTTCTGCCGCTCCTGGCCTATGAATTCGTCAATCTTTTCGTCCTGCCCGTCCCCGGGGCTTTGGGGCTTTTTCTGCGCAAGATGTTCCTGCCCCTGATCCTGGGCGGAGTCGGTCGCGGGGTGGTCTTCGGCCGCGGCGTCACCCTGCGGCATCCCCACAAGATCGTGATCGGGGACAACGCCGTGATCGACGACGGGGCCGTGCTCGACGCCAAAGGCGAGGGCAATCGGGGCATTCGGATCGGGGCGGGGGCGCTGATCGGCCGTTCCACCATTTTGAGCTGCAAGGAAGGCTCGATCGTCCTGGGCGAGTCGTGCAATGTCTCGGCCAACTGTAGCCTGCTGTCCGAATCCGTCATCGAGATCGGCCGCTTCTGCTTCCTGGCCGGAGGATGCTACCTGGTGGCCGGAGGGAATCACCCGATCAAGGACACCTCGCGGCCGATCATGGAGCAGCCGTCCGAAGCCAAGGGCGGGATCCGGATCGGGAATGATGTCTGGCTGGGTGCCGGCGTCACCGTGCTCGACGGTGTGGCGATCGGGACGGGGACCGTGGTCGGCGCGGGCGCGGTGGTAGCGGCGTCGCTGCCCGAATATGCCTACGTCGTCGCGGACCGCCGGCTTCGGATCGCGGACCGCCGCTCGCTCTAACGATAATCCGGGCCGGCCGCCCGGGCCGGCCCGAACCGATCAGAATTCCACGAGATCCGATTCACCCCCGCCGACGGCAAGAGTCGTTATGGCGAAACGCCGCTTCTTGCTCAAATCGGTGTATTTGAACAGCGCGGTGAACGTCGCTTTGTTGACCGTTAGGAGCGGCTGATAGGCGCCTGTCCCTTCCTTGACATAGATGACGTATCCCTGCAGATACTGGTCGTTGTTCAGGGGGTTGGCGGCCCAGGACAGGCTGTAGGACACTTCCGGGACTTTCCGAACACCCTTGGTCTGGATCGTCGAGGCAGGGGAAGTGGGAGGATAGAAATAGTGGAGTGAGAGGGCCGTCAGGCTGTAGATGTGGACCTTGGTCTTGTTCGTGGCCGTGACATAGCTGGTTTGGCAGACGGCTACGTTGCCGAAAGGATCCGCCGAGATGCCGGGGAGCTTGGGCAGGGAGCCGAGGATCGTCTGGACCGGCGACCAGCTGCCCGTGACGTTATTGGTGTAGCGAAAGCCGTCGCCGTAGTCGCCGCCCCCCAATTGAAGGGCGACGTGGATCTTGTTGTTGGCGTCGACCGCGACCCGCGGGTAGTGTTGCATGGCGAAGGGGATCAGGAGCTCGCGGGTCGTGTCGATGCCGGGCCGCATCAGCTTGACCTCGCAACCGTTCTCCAGAGCTTGGTCGATGTCGCCCCAGACGACGACGGGGACGTTGTTGGGTCCGACGGTGATGATTGGGTGGGACGAGCTGCCGCCGCCCGAGGTCAGGATCGTGGCTCCCGTCCAGGCGGTTGTTTTGGTCCGCTTGGACCAGAAATTCTTGTAGTTCGAGCCGATCTTCTCGCGCCAGACGGTCCAGATCCAGCCGTCCGTACCGACGGTGATGCCGCCCTGTTTGCCGTAGCCCGCGGTCATCCGGACATGGTTTTCCCAGACGCCGTTGATTTTCAGCCGCGTGTAGGCGTAGCCGTTGGCGTCGGACCAGAAGACGTAGATGTTTCCGATGTCGTCGAGGACGGGCGCGGGCTCCTCGAATCCGTAGCCGATCTCGACCGCCTCCGTTGCGCCCCAAGTCTTCGTTTGGGGATTGTAAATCCGCATGTAGATGCCTTTGTCGGCGCCCGTCCCCCAGGCCGCGATGACGGAGCCTTTGCGGTTGACGCCGATGCCCGGCCGCGTACCGCGCATGCCAGAAGGGGTCAAGGCCAGCGGCGTGCTGGACGTCGAGCCGTTGAAATTCACGTACCAGATGGAATCACCCGTGTCCGTATCGTCCCCGTAGATGACGTGGAGGACGCCGTCCGGACCGAAGGCGCATTGCGACCAGCGCAATTTCCCGTCCGATTCCGCCACCTGGGCGCCGTTGCCCAGGGACTGCCCGAAGGAGGCGGCAACCAGAAGAACAATGGCCAAAACGAACCCAGCGGTTTTCTTCATCGGAGACTCCTTCCCGATAATCGCGACATTTTGCTCGAACGTTTCCTTATTGCCGAATCCTGTATCCTCACGGCGAGCGGGCCGATTAAAAAACGATCCGGAATCCGGCGGCTCCCTCGATCCGCAGCAGGTTGGCCCGTCGGCCGAGGGCCGCGATCTTGGGGTCGTCATAGATGATCTTTGCCGAGGCGACCAGGGCGAAAGGCCGGCTCAGAGCGAATTCCGCGTCAGCGGCGACTCCGTACCAAAGAGAGGAGACGGACGTCTTGATCATCGTTACATCCGTGATCGAGACATCGGCGCTCGAGTACGGCGGCTTTTCCTGGATGGTGAAATCGTCCAATGTGGCGAACTTCTCCAGGCCCAATCCGATGATCGGTCCGAGCCAAAGATCCACGCCTTTGGAATGGATCAGGGAGAACAAGCCAAAGACGTAAAAGCTCGTTGATGTATCCGGAAGGTCGTCCGAGCTAAAAGCGACGGTCCGCGGGTTGCCGGCCTCGAGCGGGTGGGGGAGCGTGAGGGTATAGCTCCCCGAGTCGCGGCGGAAAGATCTTTGGAATCCCAAGCCGGCTTTAATGGTCAATCCTCCCCATCGGAAGTACGATCCGATCGCGGCGTCGATCGCCGGAGCGGTCCCATACTTATAGGTCTCCGTGGATGTGCCCGTCTCGCCGAAGAGGGAAAAATCCTTGGACGCGGACAGCGGGCTTTTCAGAAAGAAAGCCCCTCCGCCTTGGATTTGAAGGAAAAAACCCGTCCGGACCGGATCCGCCGAAGCCGTCTCCTGAGCCCGGGCCATGACGACGAGGCCGCAAAGCGCCATGGCCAGACCGAACCCCAGAACCCGTTTGTTCATGAACCACTCTCCTTGGTGCTTCGGGGACAAAAGACCGTCGAAGCGGCCGGCCCTGCCGACCGCCGGGCCTTCTCCGCCTTCGACCCGTCCCCGGGGCCGGCGGGAATCTCCATCGCGTTAATTATAACGTTAAAATACACAGGAGCGATATAATATCGCATTACAAATCGAAAGGCAAGCAGAGGGGAAAGGGGGCGCCTCCCCTCCCGCCGGGAAGCCGGCGGGGCGCGAGGCCGTTCCCGCGGCGAGCGCCGGCCCGCCATTATGACGTTGAAAAAGGTCGCGCCTTCTGATAGATTGCGTTCGAAGGGAGCCTCCCACGAAAACCAGACCCAGCGGCCGGCCGCCGAAATTCCAGGAGCCTCGGCATCCCGTGACCATGACGCTGCCGGACCGCATCCTGACCCAATTGGCGGGCATCGATCCGGACCGGACCCGGGCCGTCGTTAAAGCCACCGAAGCGGTCGCGGGAACGGGTCGCGGGCGCTTCCAGCCGGTCGAGCTTATCGAAATGGCTCCCGGCAAGTCTCTGATCGTCGTCGGCCCGAACACCGTCCTAAAAAAGATCCCCTGGCTGAAGATGATTGAAATCGCCAAGGCTAGGCATCTCCTGATGGTCCCCTCCGGGACCCCTATCGAAGCGCTGGAAGTCGCCTTGGGCGACCTGCTGCATGATCCGGCGGCGGTCGAGAGCGATCGGGATAACGCCGTCCTTCATGAGTTGGTGAACATTATCAGCCAGAAACGCCGGACCAAACGCCTCTCCAAGGCCGAGATTCTGATCATCGATTCCCGCTGAGCGTCCGCCTCCGCGCCCGGCCTGACTTTCGGCTTCCCGCGCGCCTGTGACTCCGCTGAGTGCGTTGACGCCGGGATCTCCCGCGGCGTTCCGCTTCAGGCCGGCTTGCGGGCCTTGTAGATGAAGTTGGACGAGGAGTCGAAGCGGCCCGAGTGGGCCAGAAACTTCTCAATGGCATAGCCGCGCTCCTCGAGAAACGCCTTGATCTCCTCCGGCGTGTAGTGGAACCGGATGGGGACGAAGTACCAGTCCAGGAGGAGCTCCGAGAGCTTCTCGCCCTGGCGCGATTTCTCCCTCTTTTTGAAGAAGAAGACGATGGGCGTCCCGAAGAAGGCCATGACCTTGGCCAGTCCGTTCCAGGACCAGCGGGGGGTGCGGATGAGCGTCTTGCGGATGATCTCGTGGATCCAAGTGACTTTGGTCTTTTTGTAAATGGCCAGAAAGAGCGAGCCGCCCGGCTTGAGCGTGCGCATGAGCTCGGTGATGGCGGCCGGGGGGTTCGTGGTGTGGTGGACGGTGCCCCAGGCCCAGACGATGTCGAACGAAGCGTCCGGGTAGGGCAGGTGCAGCATGTCCTGCTGCTCGAACCGGGCGTTGGTCAGCCCGAACCTCTCCTTGAGGCTTTCGGCCGTGCCCAGGCTGCCGGGGCTGATGTCGATGCCGATGACCATGGCGGCGCCGTTCCTGGCGAAGATAGTGCTGAAGATGCCGGTGCCGCAGCCGGCGTCCAGGACGGTCTGGCCCTGGACTTCCTCCGGCGCGTAAAAGAGGGCCCAGTGCCGCTCGGAGGCCTCGTATTCGGGGACGTATTCCGTCCAGACGACGTCGTAGAAACGGCCGACTTTTTCCTTGTTCATGGATGTTTCCTTGGAAAAGAGGGGCTCAGTTTAGCGGCTCGAAGCGGGGAAGTCAATCCGCCGGGGGTCAATCCAGGAGCCGGACGCCGGCGTAATCGTCCTCGACGATCATCCGGATGTGCTTGATGAAGATGCCGCCGTCGACTTTGAATTTGGTCCGCTTGATGAACAATTGGCCGCCGGGCAGGGCCAGGATGTCGGCCTCGGCCCAGAGCTCCTTGACGAAGCGGGGGTTCTTGGAAGGCCGGACTTCGGCCCGCCGGATGTCGAACGTGGCGGGGTCGATGGTATAGACGCCGTTCCAGCTTTTGTCCGCGGGGACCTTGGCCCGGGCCTCCAGGACGAGGAAGGGCTGGCCGTCGATGCCGGGACGCAGGACGAAATCGTAGCCGGGCCGCTTGGCGGCGGCGAAAGGCATGATCTCGTCCAGGTCGAACGAGCCGGAGCGGCGTCCCTGGGGGCCGCCCTTGCGGGCTTCGTCTTCGCGGCGCTTCCGTTCTTTCGCCTCGCGGGCCCGCTGCTCCTTGGCGTAGTCGTCGGTGATGTCGGAGTCTTGCCCGTCCTCGGTCTCGACCGCCTTGAGGATCGTCTCCGTCCGGACGCCTGCGACGACCCGGACGGTTTTGGCGATCCGGGTGATCTTTTCTGGCCGGCCGGCTTTGTCGAGCGTGGTGATGACGGTGGTCGAGTCGGCCGTCCAGCCTTGATAGTGGAAGCCGGCCTTCAGGCGGGCTTCGACGCCGTTGAGCAGGGTCGGCAGGTCGGGCCGGGCCTGGCCGAAGACGAAGGGCAGGGCGGCGAGGGCCAGAAGGGCGGCGGCCAGGCGACGGAAGAGCGAAGGGAGGGAGGGGCGAAGCTTGGCGTCTATCACTGGAGAGGTATCCTAGCCGAGCCGGAGCTTCCGTTCAAGTCCGGGTCGGGGGGCGGATCGGGGCTTGACAAGTCCGCCGCCGATGGCTATGATACACTACTGTTCCGAGTGTTTCTATAGTATTAATCAAGGAGCGGTCGTCATGCCTACGTTTCTCAAGGTCCTTCTCATCGTCATCGGCGTCCTTGCCGCCGGCATCGGCCTCCTGGTCTGGATCTTTTTCCACCAGGGCGGCTGCTGCATCCGCAAGGCCAAGGCCCGCCTGACCCACAAGGACTACGTCGCACCCGTCCTGAAGCAGGGCTGACCGCCCCCGTTCCCGCCGGCCTTCGGCCGGTTCCCCGCCCGGGTTGGATTTTTCCCCTCCCGCGTGTAGAATGGGGCGCGTTCGACAAGGAGTTTTCCCATGGATCCGATCAAGAATGAAGTCGCCGTCATGTTCTCGGGCGGCATCGATTCCCTGCTGGCCTCGGTTCTGCTGGCCCAGGAATACGACAAGGTCCACCTGGTCACCTTCGACAAAGGCTACCTCGAGTTTGGGGTTAAGAACAATCAGCCCAACGTCGAGCTGCTGAAGGCGAAGTTCGGGGCCGACCGCATCACCCACCAGATCGTCGACATCAAGGATTTGCATAAAGCCATCTCCGTCCGCTTCTTCTTCAAGGAGCGAAAGAAGTACAACAGCGAGATCCGCTGGTGCGTAGGCTGCCGGCTGAGCATGGGCATCGCGGCCATGATCTTTGCCCTGGAGAACAGCCTGGTCGGCTACGCCGACGGCTCCAACCGCGAGCAGATCCCCTCCGACACCAACCTGACCGGGACGGCCGAGAACTATCCCAGCATCGTCAACGCCGGCAAGCGCTTTGCCCAGAGCTACGGCGTCCACTTCCTGACCCCGACCTACGACTTCGGCGGCCGCGAGACCCGCCGCCAGAAGCTCAGCGAGATGGGCTTCGCCATTGACTATCTGAGCCAGGACCACAGCAAGAAGATTTCCGGCATGATGACCAAGGAAGTCGTCAAGCGCAGCCAGCCGATGTGCTTCTCGGGCTGGCTGATGCACTGGAAGCGCAACCTCCTCGGCAAGCCGATCGAGCAGAACGAAGAAATGACCGTCGATTACGTCCGGGGCAAGCAGGATAACGTCGTCCGCGAAGTGGTGGCGAAGTATTTCGCCGCCAAGGGCCTGGACATCGAAGCCATCGTCAAGGCCCGCTTGGCCGATCCCCGCGGAAAATTCACCCCCATTTTTGTTTAAATAGGGGTCAGGTCTTAAGATATAAGTTTTCTCAGAACAATTATTTGTTGATTTTGACGATTTTCGCCAGAAATATTAGATATCTTAAATCTTAAGACCTGACCCCTACCCTATAGCCAGCCGTAGGCGCGGCACCAGGCGATCGTCCGGGCCATTCCGTCCTTAAAGCCAATCTCCGGCTTGAAGCCCAGCTCGGTCCTCGCCTTATCGATCCGCAATGGCTTGGGGTGTAAAAAAAACGCCAGCCGCGACGGATTGAGCGGCGCCTCGCGGCCGACCGCCCCGAAGGCCTTGCCCAGAACCCAGGCCGCGGCTTTGGTCGGCCCCAGTGGGACCTTGGCCCGGGGCAGCTTCCGCCCACAGGCGGCGGCGATTTCTTCGGTCATCGCCTTGACGGTCAGGACTTCCGCCCCGGCCAGGTTATAAATCTCGCTGCGCCTCCCCTTGGCTGCGGCCAGCATCGTCCCCCGGACCAGATCATCCACGAAGACGGGCGTCTGTTTGGCGCCGCCCCGCCCGACCATGAGGAGTCGGCCGCGCGCGATCGCCCGGATGAGCTTGAACGACCGCCGGTCGCCCGGGCCGTAAGCCCACCCGGGCCTGACCACGACTACATCCAAGCCCGCACCGCCGATTTCCAGCGCGGCCCGCTCGCCGGCCAGCTTGCTCCGGTCGTAGGCGTCGCGCGGGTCGAGGGGATGCGTTTCGTCGGCGGGTTCGTTGCCGGCCACATGGCCCAGGACGCCGGCCGAACTGAAATGAACGGCCCGCTTGACCCCCGCCTGGCGCGCGGCCTCGAGCATGACCCGGGTGCCGCCGGCGTTCACGGCGATGAATTCTTCCTCCCCCAGCCGCGACGCGCCCAGGGCCGCCGCCAGGTGGAAGACGATGTCCACACCCTCGACGGCCTGCGCCGCCAGTCCTTCGTCGCGCACGTCACCCCGCAGGTATTCAAATCCAGGCTTGGCTTCCGGAGCGGGCGCCAAATCGAAGGCTCGGACCGTCCAGCCTTCGGCCAGCAGCCGGTCCACGAGTCTGGATCCGACGAACCCGGTCGCCCCCGTGACCAACGCGCGCATGGCGCCTCCCCTTATCCGCGGCCCGTGGCTTTGGCCAGGGCCAGGGTGATCTTTTCGAGATACCGCGGGTAGACCCACTCGGTGTCCGCCCGCCGCTTGGCTTCCGCCGCCCGGGCTTTGGCTTCGTCCGAGGCCAGGGCGAAATCGAGGCCCGCGGCGAAACCATCGGGGTCGGCCGGCGCTAGCACGGCGATCTCGTCCGTCAGGACCTGGGTATGGGTGTAGAGCTTGGTGGCGACGAACGGCTTGCCGGATTTGAGGAAGGCATAAATCTTGAGCGGCGTATTCGTGCCCGAGACGCGCGGCGAGACCAGGACGTCGGCCGCGGCCAGGTAGCGGGGCACTTCCTGCGGCGGCACCTTGGCCACGAACCGGATCCGGTCGCGCGCGCCCAGCCCTTCGGCCTTGCGGCCCATCGCCTCGTGCTCGTCCGGCGACCCGCCCAGGATGAGGAGCACGGCCTTGCTGCGGACCCGGGCCATGGCCTCGACGAGAAGCGGGATGCCCTGGTAGGGCTCGAAGTTGCCGGCGTAGAAGATGATCTTCTCCCCGCCCGGGGCCGTCTCGCGCTTTATTCTATCGATCTCTCCCGCGGGTACGGGAGTGTCGTCGAAATCGTTGAAATCCATGAAATTCTGGAGGAAGACGGTCTTCCCTCCGAAGCCCTTGCTCTGGACGTAGTCGTGCAGGTCCTTGCAGATGACGATGACCGAGCGCGAGCGCTTGAGGACCGCGTCCTCGAGCCCGGTGAAGATCCGTTTCAGCAGGGGGGACTTGGAAAACTCGAAGTTGTCGAGCTGCTGGGGCAGGCTGGAGTGCATGTCGTAGATGTGCGGGACGCCGAAGAGTCCGGCCAGGGCGATGCCGAAGAAGGCCGCTTCCTCGTGGCTGAACACGACATCGTATCGTCGTCGGGCCAAGGCCCCCGCCGCCGTCGCTGCCATCATCGCGTCGAGCGGGATCTTGGGCCAGGAAGGGCCGATCTTGATGGCCCGCAGGCCGAGCCAATTGGGCACCCGCCGGATGCGTAGGCCGGGGAAAGCGACGTCCTTGCCCAGCGGGTAGGTGACGAGGTCGACGCGGTGGCCGAGGTCGGTCAGGGCCCGCAGCCGGAAATATACGCTGATGGGGGTGCCCCGCGGCTGGAAGAAGGGCTCGGGGGCCAGCATCAGGACGTTCATCGGCCCCGCGTCCTAGGCTTCGTCCTCGCCCGCGCCGAGGATGTCGCGGGCGACGTAGATGCGCTTCTCCACGGCCTCGTGGTAAGTCCGGACCATGATCTCGCCCAGCAAGCCCATGGTGATGAACTGGAAGCCGATGACGATCAGCAGGATGGCCAGCAGCAGCAACGGGCGGTTGGAGATGCTCTGCCTCAGGATCAGGCGCTGGTAGGACAGGATCAGGCCGAGGATGCCGCCGACGCCGCCCGAGACGAGGCCGAGCAAGCCGAAGATCTGCAGCGGCCGGGTCGAATAGCTGAGCAGGAACTTGACGGTCAGCAGGTCCAGGAAGACCCGGATCGAGCGCGAGAACCCGTATTTGGACGTGCCGTGGATGCGCGGCCGGAAGTTGACCGGGACCTCGGCGATCCGGACCCCGATCGTGGCGGCGATGGCCGGAATAAAGCGGTGCATCTCGCCGTAGAGCCGGATGTTCTTGACCACCTCGCGGCGGTAGGCCTTGAGGGTGCAGCCGTAGTCGCGCAGCCGGACCTTGGTGATCCGGGAAATGAGCCAATTGGCGATCAGGGAGGGCAGGCGGCGGGTGAGAAACCGGCTCTTCCAGCGCTCCTTGCGCCAGCCGCTGACCAAATCGTAGCCTTCCTCGACCTTGGCCACCAGAGCGGCGATGTCGCTGGGGTCGTTTTCCAGATCGGCGTCGATGGTGACGATGATCTCGCCGCGGGCATAGTCGAACCCGGCCGACATGGCGGCGGTCTGGCCGAAGTTCTTACGGAACCGGATGACTCTGATCCGGGCGTCTCTGAGGTGGGCCTCGCGGAGCGCCGCGAAGGTCCCGTCAGTACTGCCGTCGTCGATGAAGATGATCTCGTAGGGGACGGCCAGCTTGAGGCAGGCTGCAGTCAGCTCCTCGACCATCCGGGGAACGTTGCGCGCCTCGTTGTAGGCCGGGACGATGACGGACAGGCGGATCGGATCGGCGGCGTTCATCCGCGCCAATATATCATAATTACTGGGGGATTTGAATTTCCGGCGGGGTTGTGTGAGAATCCGGGTGCCGTGGCCGACAAGAAGATCCTCATCGTCGATTACGACCAGCGCTCGGTCGAAGGCCTGGTTGCCCTGTTTGAACCCCTCGGCTTCGCGGTGACGACCGCCATGGACGGCCTGTCCGCCTGGGAGAAATACCAGCTGGAACGGCCCGATCTGGTCGTCCTGGAAGCCATCCTGCCCCGTCTCCACGGCTTCGATCTAACCAAAAGGATCGTCCAGGACTCCCGGGGTGCCGTTCCCGTGATCATCGTCACCGGCCTCTACCGGGGACCGCAATACCGCCACGAGGCCCTGACCGCCTTCGGCGCGGCCGAATACTTGGAAAAGCCGGTCGATGAAGCCCGCCTCCTGCAATTGGCCCAGGATCTGTTGAGGGAAAAGGTTGATGTCGGCCTGGACCTGCCGACTCCCGACGAAATCGCCGTTTTTCTGCGCAAACGGCTGGTCGAGCGCCGCAAGGAGAGGGCCGTTTGACACCCCGGCCCCCTTATTGCTAGACTCGAGGTCACCCATGAGCACCAACCTGTGGACCCGTTGCAATAACTGCCAGAGGATCCTCTTCAAGGAGGATATCCTGGAGAATCTGTCCGTCTGCCCGGCCTGCTCTTTCCATTTCCGGCTCTCCGCCGCCGAAAGGCTGGCCATGCTGTTCGACGACGGGACCTTCGACATCGTCGATCACGACATCTGCTCCCAGGACCCCCTGCACTTTGTCGATAAGCTTCCTTATGCCAAGCGCCTCGAAGACAACCAGCGCAAGACCGACCTGCCGGAGGCGGCCGTCACCGCCGTCGGCAACCTCGGCGGCATCCGGACGGTCATCTGCGCCCTGGATTTCTCGTTCATGGGCGGGAGCGTCGGCTCGGTCCTGGGCGAGAAGATCACCCGGGCGGCCGAACGGGCCCTCGCGGAGCGCCTGCCGCTCGTCATCGTCTCGGTTTCGGGCGGTATGCGGATGCAGGAAGGCCTCTTGTCTCTGATGCAGATGGCCAAGACAAGCGCGGCCCTAAGCCGGCTGGACGAAGCGCGCCTGCCCTACATCTCCATCCTGGCCGACCCCACTTCCGGCGGGACGACGGCCTCCTGGGCCATGCTGGGCGACATCAACATTTCCGAGCCCAACGCCTTCGTCGGCTTCGCCGGCCCCGTCGTTATCGAACAGACGATCAAGGAAAAGCTGCCCAAGGGGTTCCAGCGCTCGGAGTTCGTCCTCAAGCACGGCTTCCTGGACGACATCGTCCCGCGCAAGGCCCTGCGGCCGTTCATGATCAAGGCCCTGCGGCTTCTGCTCAACCGGCCGCAGTGAGCCACGGCCCCGCCTCGCCGCGTCCGCCCGGCCGCCCTCTGACGCCGTCCCAAAGCCGCGATTATCTTCGCGCCCTGGAGCGATTCGGGGTCAAGCTGGGCCTCGATAATATCCGGGTCCTGCTGCGCACCCTGGGTGGGCGGATGATCGGCCGACCGGAATTCGGACGCCTGCTCGGCTTGATCCGAGCCGCGATCGAGGACCTCATGGCCGCCGGCCGGCTGGATGCCCACCCGACCTATTTCGAGGTCCTGACCACCCTGGCCTGCCTCTATTTTGCGGCCCGCAAAGTGGATATCGCTGTTCTGGAAGTTGGCCTGGGCGGCCGTTTCGACGCCACCAACGTCGTCACTCCGCTCGTCTCGGTCATCACATCGATCTCGCTCGACCATCGGGAACATTTGGGCGATACTCTGGGCGCCATCGCCTTCGAGAAAGCCGGCATCATCAAGTCAGGCATACCCGTCGTCTGCGGTCCCGACCAGGGCGCCGCTCTCAAAGTCATCAAGGCCCGGGCGGCCGAGCTTGAAGCGCCTTTCCGCCCGGTCTTCGGCCGGGGCCGGGAGCTCCTGGCCGCCAAGGACCCTGCCGGGATTCGATTCCGATATACCGTCGAGGGAGAGGCCTACGAATTCGTCCCCGGCCTGCGGGGCGAGCATCAAGGCCTCAACGCCGCAACGGCGATTGCAGTACTTCGCGAGCTGGACCGGCTCGGCCGCGGGCCGTCCCGGAAAGCCGTGATCGAGGGGATCGAATCGGTCCGTTGGGAAGGCCGTCTGGAAGTTGTCGGCCGCAAGCCGACCGTTATCCTTGACGGCGCCCACAATGAAGATGGGGCGAAAGCGCTCTCCCGTTACGTCCGAGATGAAATCCGCGGTCCGCTCGTCCTCGTCTTCGCCATGATGAAGGACAAAGCCGTCCGCCGGTCCGCCCGGCATCTCTTCTCGCTGGCCCGGCGGGTCATTCTGACGACGATCCCCTTCACCCGGGCCGAAAAGCCCGAAGCGATCCTGCGAGCCTTGCCGGAGTTCAAACGCAAGATCGTCATCGAGCCCGACCTCGGCCTGGCCCTGGCCCTGGCCCGACGCCTCGCCGGCCCCACCGGAACCGTCCTGGTCGCCGGCTCGCTACCCCGCCTTCGAAGGCGGGGATATGTTAGCGCCTTCGGCTGCATGTGCCGAGGGATGTTTGAGCACGTGACTATCATCGAAAACGAGACAGAGTGGGCGATCTTGTAGAACGGAAAGATCGAATGTGCGGAGTTCCGCAGGCGCCGAGAAGAGTAACGCAAAAAAGGCGTGAAAAACCCGCGCCGCCGGGCTGGATACCGTGACGCGAGCCCGGAGATGGGAGAATGTCCTTTTTGCATTTTCCGCGGGCGATATGCTATCATCCGATTTCTGATTTCGACCGGAAAACCCGCCCCATGCTCGAGATCGACGGAACGCTCCTCGTCACCTTCGTCGTCGTCTGGATTCTGGTGGCTTTTCTGACTCGCTTTTTCTTCAGGCCCTTGCAGAAGATTCGGGCCGAGCGCGAAGCCCGCCTGGGCGGCGACCGGGAGGCTTCCCGCCGCGCCGCCGAGGAGGGCGCCAAGGACATGCTCGGCATCGATAAATCCCTTAAGGCGGCTCGGATCGCGGCGGACAAGATCCGCGACGACCTAGAGGTCGAAGCCCTGCGGGAAAAGACCCGTCTCCTGTCCGAGGTTGGAATGGCCGCCAAGGCCGAAGTGGACAAGGCCAAGGACGAGATGGCGGCCGAAATTGACGGCCTTAAATCCAAGCTGACCGCCGAGGCCCAGTCCTTGTCCGAATCGATCGAGGCGAGGCTGCTCCAGTGATCGGCAAGATCATCAATTTCGCCATTCTCTTCGGCGGCCTCTTCTTCTTTCTCCGCAAGCCCCTCATGGCCATGTTGACCCAGAGGACCGAGACCATCGCCAAGACCCTGGACGAGGCCCAGGCCGGACGCCTCGCTGCCGAGGCCAGGCTGGCCGAGGCCCGGGCCAAGGTCGCCGCCCTGGAGGCCGAGCTCATCCGCCTGCGGAACGAGGCCGAGGAAGAGGGCCGACGCGAGAAGGACCGCATCCGCGAAATGGCCGGCAAGGAAGCCGACCGCCTGCGGGTGCTGGCCCGGCTCGAAGTCGAAGCTCTGCTCAAGGCCGGCGTCCGCGATCTCAAAGCCTACACGGCCGAGCTGGCCGCCTCGCTGGCCGAGGCCCGCATCAAGGCCCGCCTGACTGAGGCCGACCAGGCCGCCCTGATCGACAAGTCCATCGCCAAGCTGAAAGACCTGCATGAAGAATCCGACCCTCGTTAAGCGATACGTGGAGGGACTGGCGGCGTCACTGCCCACGCCGGCCGAGTACGACGCGGTGCGCGGCCAATTGACCCGCTTCGCGGACCTGGTGGTAAGCCGCGAGGACTTGCGGTTCGCCCTGGTCCGCCCGTTCCTCAACGCTTCGCGCAAGGCCGTTCTGGTCAAGGCCCTGCTCGACCAGATGGACGCCGGCGCCAAGACGGCCCGCTTCCTGGACCTGCTCCTGCGGCACGGCCGGATGGAAATTCTGCCGCGCGTTCTGGAGGATCTGCCCGCCGCCTGGCGGACGGCCCATGGGGTCCCGACTTTCGAAGTCTGCTCGGTGGTGCCCCTGACCCCGGCCCAACAGTCCGGCTTGGAGGCTGAGCTCGAGCGGCTGGAGGGGCGGCCGGTTCACTGCGAGTATGGGCTCGAGGCCTCGCTCGTCGGCGGACTGACCGTGCGCAAGGGCAACCTCGTTTACGACGTCTCGCTCAAGGGGCAGTTGGACCGGCTCAAGGACAAGATCAGCGAAAGGTAGTGCGACATGGCCATCAAAGCCGACGAGATCAGCAAGATCATCCAGCGCGAGATCGAAGGGTTCCAGACCGACGTCGACATCCGCGAAGTCGGCACGGTCATCTCGGTCGGGGACGGCATCGCCAAGATCTACGGGCTCGACCGGGTCATGTACAACGAGCTCCTGGAATTCCCCCACGGCATCTCCGGCATCGCCTTGAACCTGGAGGAGGACAGCGTCGGCGCCGTCCTGCTCAGCGAAAGCCACGTCATCAAGGAAGGCGACGTCGTCAAGCGGACCCATCGCATCATCTCGGTGCCGGCCGGGCCGGCCCTGATCGGCCGGGTCGTCGACCCGTTGGGCCATCCGCTGGACGGCAAGGGCCCGATCAAGACCGACGTCTTCCTGCCGGTCGAGCGGCAGGCCCCCGGTGTGGTCGACCGCCTGCCCGTGCGCGAGCCCCTGCAGACCGGGATCAAGGCCATCGACGCCATGATCCCGATCGGCCGCGGTCAGCGCGAGCTGATCATCGGCGATCGCCAGACCGGCAAGTCGGCCGTCATCATGGACGCCATCCTGAGCCAGAAGACGACCGGGGTCATCTGCATCTATGTCGCCATCGGCCAGAAGAACTCGACCGTCGCCCATTTCGTCAAAACCCTCGAGGACTACGGGGCTATGGCCTACTCGATCGTCGTCGCCGCCTCGGCCAGCGATCCGTCCCCCCTGCAATACCTGGCCCCCTATAGCGGCTGCGCCCTGGGCGAGTACTTCCGGGACAACGGCGGCCACGCCCTGTGCATCTACGACGACTTGAGCAAGCACGCCGCGGCCTATCGCGAGATCTCGCTCCTGCTCCGCCGCCCGCCCGGCCGCGAGGCCTACCCGGGCGACGTCTTCTACCTCCATTCGCGGCTCCTGGAGCGCGCGGCCAAGATGAGCGACGAGCTCGGCGGCGGCTCGCTGACCGCCCTGCCCATCATCGAGACCCAGGCCGGCGACGTCTCAGGCTACATCCCGACCAACGTCATCTCGATCACGGACGGCCAAATCTACTTGGAGCCCGAGCTGTTCAACTCCGGCGTCCGCCCGGCCATCAACGTCGGCATCTCGGTCTCCCGCGTCGGCGGCCACGCCCAGATCAAGGCCATGAAGCAGATCGCCGGGAAGCTGCGGGGCGACCTCCAACAGTACCGCGAGCTGCTGACCTTCGCCCAGTTCGGCACGGAGCTGGACAAGATCAGCCAGGCCCAGCTCGACCGCGGCGTCCGGCTGACCGAGCTCCTCAAGCAAGGCCAGTTTCTGCCCCTCCCGGTCGAAAAGCAGGTCCTGATCATCTACGCCGGCAACCGCGGCTTCCTGGACGAGTTCCCGGTGACCCGGATTGCCGAGTACGAGCGCCGGATGTACGATTTCTTCGACCGCGAGCACCCCGCCATCCCGGCCAAGATCGCCGAACGTAAGTCGATCGACAACGCCCTGGACGCCGAGATCGCCGCCGCCCTGACCGAGTTCAATCAGCGCTTCCGCGAGGGAGCCGCCTGATGCCGACCCTGATCGAGCTTCGTCGCCGGATCAAAAGCGTGAAAAACATGCAGCAGGTCACCAAGGCGATGAAGACCGTCTCGACGGCCCGGTTCAAGAAAGCCCAGCGCACCATCCAGGAGGGACGCCCCCATTGGCATGCCGGGCCCGCCCTGCTCTGGGAGGCGGCCCTGTGGGCCGGCCCGCAGGCCCACCCGTTTCTGGCCGTGCGGGCCGAGAAGCGGCTGCACCTGCTGGTTGTGACCTCGGACAAGGGGCTGTGCGGGGCCTTCAACTCCACCCTGCTGGCCAAAGCCCAGGAGTTCGCAGCCGAAAAGGTCGGCCGGGCCGAAGTCCGGCTCGTCCTCATCGGCCGCAAGGCGGTCGGCTTCTTCCGCCGTCAGCCGTTCCCGGTCGATTGGGCCTTTCCCGAAAAGACCGACAAGCTGACCGAAGAGGACCTGCGCGATACGGCCCGTCGGCTGATGAAGAAGTTCCTCCATCAGGAGACCGACGCCGTTTACCTCGCCTACAACGAGTTCAAGTCCATCCTGGCGCCGCGCATCGTCATCACCCGCATCCTGCCGGTCCATTCGCCCGAACCGGCCGCCTTCGCCCACGCCGTCGAGCCCTCGGCCTGGGAGCCGGGCCCGGCCGCGGTCGTCGATTCTCTCCTGCCGCGGGTCATCGAGGACCAGGTCGCGCACGCTTTTTTCGAGTCGCAGGCCGCCGAGCAGGCCGCCCGGATGATCGCCATGGACGGCGCCACCCGCAATGCCGGGGAGCTGGCCCACCGCTACGTCCTGGTCCTGAACAAGATCCGCCAGGCCGGCATCACCAAGGAGCTGCTGGAGATCATGACGGCCGTGGAAGCCCTGAAGAAATAGCCCCTGGAGGGAGCGCATCATGAGTACGACAACGAACACCGAGCGCGTCGGACGGGTCATCCAGGTCATCGGGCCCGTCGTCGACGTGACCTTCCGGGGCCTCGAGCTGCCCGAGATCTACACGGCCATCCGCATCACCAGCGAAGGCTTCGATACGCCCCTCCCCGTCGACATCATCGTCGAGGTCGAGCAGCATCTGGGCGAAGACACCGTCCGCTGCGTCTCCATGCACCCCACGGACGGCCTGTCGCGGGGCATGAAAGCCTTCGACACGGGCGGCCCGATCACCGTGCCCGTGGGGATCGAGGTGCTGGGCCGGGTCATGAACGTGGTCGGCGAGCCGGTCGACCACAAGGGCCCGATCCTGACCGAAAAGCGCTATCCCATCCACCGGCAGCCGCCGCTTCTCGAAGAGCAGAATACGCGGCTTGAGATGTTCGAGACCGGGATCAAGGTCATCGACCTCATCCAGCCCTTCCTCAAGGGCGGCAAGATCGGACTGTTCGGCGGCGCCGGCGTCGGCAAGACCGTCATCATCCAGGAGCTCATCCACAACGTGGCCATGAAGCATGGCGGCTACTCCGTCTTCGCCGGCGTCGGCGAGCGGACCCGCGAGGGCAACGACCTGTGGCGGGAGATGACCGACTCCAAGGTCATCACCAAGACGGCCCTGGTCTACGGCCAGATGACCGAGCCGCCGGGCGCCCGCCTGCGGATCGGCCTGAGCGCCCTGTCGGTGGCCGAGTTCTTCCGGGACGAGATGAACCAGGACCTGCTGCTGTTCATCGACAACATCTTCCGCTTCACCCAAGCCGGCTCCGAAGTCTCGGCCCTGCTTGGCCGGATGCCCTCGGCCGTCGGCTACCAGCCCAACCTGGCCACGGAGCTGGGCGAGCTGGAGGAGCGGATCACCTCGACCAAAAAAGGCTCGATCACCTCGGTCCAGGCCATATACGTCCCGGCCGACGACTTCACCGATCCCGCCCCGGCCACGACGTTCTCCCACTTGGATGCCTCGACCCAGTTGTCGCGGGCCCTGACCGATCAGGGCATCTATCCGGCCGTCGACTCGCTGGCGTCCTACAGCCGCATCCTCGACCCGGCCATCGTCGGCGAAGAGCACTACCGCATCGCCAAGCGGGTCAAAGAGATCCTGCAACGCTACAAGGACCTGCAGGATATCATCGCCATCCTGGGCATCGAGGAGCTTTCGGACGAGGACAAGCTCATCGTGGCCCGGTCCCGCAAGATCCAGCGCTTCTTGTCCCAACCCTTCCATGTGGCCGAGGAGTTCACCGGCCGGCCGGGCCGCTATGTCACGGTCGACGAAACCGTCCGCGGCTTCCGGGAGATCGTCGAGGGCAAGCATGACGGCCTGCCCGAGCAGGCTTTCTACATGGCCGGCGGCATCGAGGACGTCGTCAAGCGGGCCGAGGAGCTGAGGGCCCAGTGAGCGAAGTCCGCTCTCGATTCCGCCTGCGGGTCGTCACGCCGCGGCGCTCCCTCGTCGACGCCGAGGTGGAGTGCGCCTCACTGCCGTCGATCGACGGGCAGATCGGGATCCTGCCGGGCCACCGGCCGCTGATGACCGCCCTGGGCCGGGGGCCGGTCGAGTTCCGGCGCGACGGCCGGGACGAGAGCTACGAGGTCGACGGCGGCTACGCCGAGATCCATCCGGACCGGGTCCTCGTTTTTACCCGCCTGGCCGATTAATTCCCAGACCCTTGCCGAATTCGGAATTCGGGTATGATAATCGCATGAATCCCGACGAAACCCTGGACGAGTTCTACCGGGGCAAAGTCCGCCTCTTCCAGCCCCGCAAAGGCTATCGTTTCGCCCTGGACGCCCCCCTTTTAGCCGATTTCATCGAGACCCGGCTCGAGGACGAGATCTGCGAGCTGGGGACGGGCAACGGGGTCATCGCCGTTCTCCTCTCGCTGAAGCCCTTTCGGCGGATCGTCGCCCTGGAGCTGCAGGCTTCGCTCTTCGACCTGGCCGTCCGCAATATCGCCCTGAACGGCCTGGCCGGCCGGGTAGAGGTCGCTCAAGCGGACCTTCGCGAATACCGCCCCGGCCGGGTTTTCGACCTCGTCTTTTCCAACCCGCCTTATGTCCGCAAGGGAACCGGATTCCCCAGCCCCCAAGCCGAGAAAACCGTTGCAAAACAAGAAATAACGTGCGATATATATGAAGTTATGAGAGCCGTTTCCGACCTTTTGAAGCCCTTGGGAAGGGCCTGCTTTGTCTTCCCCGCCTCCCGCTT
Organism: Candidatus Aminicenantes bacterium; assembly: GCA_026393855.1. Lineage (NCBI taxonomy): Bacteria > Candidatus Aminicenantota > Candidatus Aminicenantota bacterium. The sequence continues at coordinate 8,785 of JAPKZJ010000091.1, read as the reverse complement.
CGACGACCTGGCGGATGCGGCCCGCGGCCGAGGCCTCCACCCTCGCCGCCTGCGCTTCGTCCATCCCCGCGCGGGGGATCCGGCCAATCTGTTTTTAAGCGAATTCCGGTTCGGGCCGGCCGAAGTGCCTCTGACCATGGAGCCGCTCGTCCTCTACGGACCCGACGGCGAGCAAACGCCCGAAACCCTGACCGTCTGCGAAGGAAGAACCCGTGGTCCGGCTCGTCCATAACCTGAAGGAGCTCTTCAAGTACCGGGTTCTCATCCAGAGCCTGGTCGGGCGCGAGCTCAAGGCCCGCTACCGGGGCACGGTGCTGGGCTTCTTCTGGTCGTTCTTCAACCCGCTCCTCATGATGCTGGTTTATTCGGTCGTTTTCGGGCTAATCCTGCCGGCGCGCGACGCGGCGTTCCACACGCCGCTCTTGTACTCCCTATATCTCTTCAGCGGACTCCTGCCCTGGTATTGGTTCCTCTCGTCGACCATGGAATCGGCCAGCGTGTTGATGGCCAACGGCAACCTGATCAAGAAGATTCTCTTTCCGGCCGAGGTCCTGCCCGTGGTCACGGTCACGGCCAACCTGGTCAATTTCCTATTCGGCCTGCCCATCCTGTTCCTGCTGATGATCCTGTTCGGGGGCAAGTTTTCCTTCTTCCTCCTCTTCCTGCCTCTCGTCATAATCGTCCAATACATCTTTTGCCTGGGCTTTGCTCTGCTTATTTCGGCTCTGACCGTCCATTTCCGCGACATCCGCGACATCCTGAGCAATCTCCTGACCCTGTGGTTTTTTTCCACCCCCGTCATTTATTCGCTGCAGCTCCCGACCATCCAGAGCTCGCCGACGCTGAGAACCCTGCTCAGCCTCAACCCCATGACCCATATCATCGAGGGCTACCACTATGCCCTCTTTTACGGCCAAAGGCTTCACTGGAAGCGCCTCGGGATCACTTTCCTTGTCTCGCTCGTGGTCTTCTGGATCGGCTATTCCGTCTTCGACCGCCTGCGGGACTCGTTCCCGGAGGAGGTCTGATGGCCGCCGTCGTCCTCGAGCACGCGACCCGCTGCTACCAGAAATACGCCGCCCGGCACCGCTTCCAAACCTTCAAGAGCGCCGTCGTCAAGGGCGACCTGTTCGGCTCGCTTCGCTCGGACGAGGTTGTGGCCGCCGTCGAGGATGTCAACCTGACCATCGAGAAGGGCACGACCCTGGGGCTCATCGGCCGCAACGGCTCGGGCAAGAGCACCCTGCTCAAGCTCATCGCCGGGATCTCCAAGCCGTCCTCGGGCACGGTCAAGGTCGAGGGCAAGATCTCGGCCCTGATCGAGCTGGGGGCCGGCTTCCACCCCGAGATCTCGGGCCGCGAGAACGTCTTCATCAACGGCATCATGCTGGGCCTGACCAAGAAGGAGATCACGGCCAAGTTCGACGAGATCGTCCGCTTCGCCGGCCTTGAGGACTTCATCGATGCCCCGGTCAAGACCTATTCCTCGGGCATGTTCATGCGGCTGGGGTTCTCGATCGCCATCAACGTCAACCCCGACGTCCTGCTGGTCGACGAGGTCCTGGCCGTGGGCGACGCGGCCTTCATCCCCAAGTGCCTGGATCGGATCGACGACTTCCGTCGCCGCCAGAAGACCATCCTGTTCGTCAGCCACGACCTGGCCATGGTGGCCAAGATCTGCGACCAGGTGGCTTGGATGAAGGACGGCCGCCTGCGGATGCTGGGCGATCCCCAAGAGGTCGTGGACGCCTATCTCCAGGATGTGGCCGAGAAGCAGGAGAACGATTTCAAGACCCGCCAGGCGGAAACGATCGAAGCCGTGGCCGGGGAATCGGCCGAGCCGCCCGCGGCGACCGACGACGGCCGGCGCGAGCGGCGCTGGGGCAAGCGCGAGATCGAAATCCGCAAAGTCGTGCTGCGCAGCCTTGATGGCACGGAGAAGCACGTCTTCTCGCCCGAGGACGGCATGCTGGTCGAGCTCGACGTGGCCGCCCGCGCGCCGCAGGACGATTTTGTCTTCGGCATCGGCGTCTTCAACTCCCTGGGCACGCTCTGCTATGGCACCAACACCGACCTCGAGGAGCACGATCCCCAGTCCATCGAGGGCGCGGGCAAGGTGGATTGCCGGATCGACCGGCTGGGGCTGGTCAACGGCACTTACTACCACGACGTGGCCTTCCACAAGCGCGACGGCTACCCCTACGACTACCACCGCAACATGTATACCTTCCTGGTCTCGTCGCTCTACAAGGACGAGGGGATCATCCGCTTCCCGCACAAATGGGAGTTCGGGTCGCACATCAAGATCAAGCCGGCCGATAAATAATGGGCCGTCGCTTCGACGCCCTCGACACGACGGGCGCTTCGCTTGTCGTCGCGAGGGGTGGCGTAGCGATCTTTGAATGTCATCGCGAGCCCTGCGCTATGCGCAGGGCGTGGCGATCTCGATTTGGGTTGGATAAGCAAATGACACAGAGCACGACTCGCCGCAAAATCAAATCGCCCCAAGCCCTCTTGCCGATCCGGGCCCGCCTGCGGCGGCAGGGCCAAACCGTCGTCTTCACCAACGGCTGCTTCGACCTCATCCACGGCGGCCACATCCACCTGTTCCGCTGGGCCAAGTCCAAGGGCGACATCCTGGTCGTGGCCCTCAACAGCGACGCTTCGGTCCGGCGCCTGGCCAAGGGCCCGGGCCGGCCGATCTTCCCGCTGGCCGAGCGGATGGAAGTTCTGGCGGCGCTCGCGGATGTCGATTATGTCACCTGGTTCGGCGAAGCGACCCCGCGCAAGATCATCGCCGCACTCCTGCCCGACGTTCTGGTCAAGGGTGGCGATTGGGGCGAGGGCGAAATCGTCGGCCGGGCCGAGGTCGAAGCGGCCGGCGGCAAGGTCCTGCGAGTGCCTTATCTCAAGGGCCATTCCTCGACCAACATCATCGAGACCATCCTGAAGAATTTCTCTTAAGGGAGCGTGCGCCGTGGCCAAACCGAAGACGCTCGAAGAGATCGGGCCGTTCGAAGGATTCTCGCCCAAGACGACGGCGTTCTTCCGCGACTTGGCCCGCCATAACAACCGGGACTGGTTCGAGGGCCATCGCGAGATTTACGATCAGCACGTGTTGGCGCCGGCCAAGTCGTTCATCATGGCCCTGGGCGCCCGGCTGAAGCCCCTCGTCCCCGGCCTGGCCGCGATCCCCCGGGTCGACAAATCGATCTTCCGCATCCACAAGGACACTCGTTTCAGCCTGGATCCGGCGCCCTACAAGACGAACCTCGGGCTTTACTTCTGGGAGAGCGACCTGCCCCGCTTGGAGACGGCTGGATTCTACGTCCATCTCGAGCCGCCGGATCTGATGCTGGGCGCGGGCATGTACATTATTCCCAAAACTCTGCTGGAGCGGTTCCGGCGGGCCGTCACGGCGCCCAAGTCGGGCCGTGATCTGACGAAGATTTTGGACGCGGCCCGCTCCAGGCCTGGCTGGGAGATCGGCGGCGAGCATTACAAGCGCATTCCCGCCGGCTACGACGCCGCGCACCCCAACGCCGCGCTCTTGAAGCACAACGGCCTGTGGATCGGACGCGAAACCAAGATTCCGGACGAGTTCTATTCGGCCCGCTTCGTGGATTACTGCGTCGAGGCGTTCACGCCGCTTATCCCGTTCCACCGCTGGCTCGTCGCCCTCGCCGCGCGAAAAATCTAGGAATCCTCTTCCCGCCGCTCGGGCGCGCCGGTGCTTTGGATTGCAAAAAAATCGGAAATCTGATAATCTGAAATCAGATTGAGGAAGACGTATGAAACAATATCGTTCCTATTCAGGGGAAATCAAGGATCGCGGCCAATTGACCATTCCCAAGGGCGTCAGGGAAGCCGGACCTTTGGCCCAAGGCCGGGAAGTCACGATCATCCCGCTGGGCGATTCCATCTTAGTGACACCCCGCCGGCTGGGTGTGGACGAGGCCCGCGGCGAATTGCGCCGCATTCTGACCGCTTCGGGATTATCCCTGAACGAGCTTGCCGACGGCCTCGACGAAGCCCGGGGGGAAATCTACGAGGAGACCTATGGCCGCAAGCCTTAGGGTTTTTCTTGATTCCAACGTCGTCCTCTCGGCCTTCTTCTCCGATCGGGGCGCGCCGAGCCGGATCCTCGATGTGCTGGCCGCCCGGCTGCCGCCCCTACATCCTCTGATCGGCGAATACAACCTTCTCGAAATCGAGCGCAACCTGGGAAAGCGGCTTCCGCAGGCGCAGCCTCTCGTTCGGGCTTTAATCGAGCGGCTGGGATTCGAAATCATCCCTCTTCCAAGCCAACAGGCTGTCGAACAATGGATCCCCTCCGTGGCGGCCAAGGACGCGCCGGTCATCGCCTCGGCCGTTGACGGGAAGGCCGACGTCCTCGTCACCGGAGACAAACGCGATCTTCTCGGCCTCAAAGATCCCCGACTTCCGTTCCCGATCCTGTTGCCGGCCGCTTTCTTGGATTCTTATCTACCGCGCTTTCTGGCCGGGCAAGGATAGGACTGACTTCTGTCAGCGAGGGCGATTTGAAGACGCGAAGATTCGTTATCCGGCTCGGGTTAGGTATCATCGCGGCGCTCCTCGGCCTGGCCGCGCTCGTCTGGCTGACGGGCTGGAAGAATCCGCCGGAATATTCGGGCTTCGAGCCGATCGATTTGTCCGTGCCCGTCATGACCGATGCCGAATATAGCCAGGTCATCGAAACGCATTGCCGGCCCTATATCTATGAGATTTCGAGCGGCGCGGGCGCTGTCCTTGTGTTCGGCGCGGAACATACCCGCGATCCGCGAAATCCACAGATCGGGCTTATCAGCGAAAGCTGGGCGCGATTCCAACCCGCGGTTGCGCTCGTGGAGGGCCGGATGGGGTTTCTCCCCGCCGCCTTCGTCGATCCGGTCAAGCAATTCGGCGAGAGCGGCGCCGTTTACGGTCTGGCCCGGCGCCACCGGGTCGAAATCTACACCTGGGAACAGCCCCTCGAGGCCGAGCTGGCCTTTGTCCTTGGGGAATTCCCTCCGGAGCAAGTCGCGCTATTTTATGTGCTCCGGCCCTACTTTGGAAACCTGCGCTTCGGCAAACCGGCCGATCCCGAGCGCTTCGTCGAAGAATACCTCCGCAAGCGCACCCGATGGCCCGGGCTGGAGGGGACGCTGCCGGATATGGGGGCGATAGACGCGGTTTGGCGGCGGGATTTCGCCGGCCTGCTCGACTGGCGCGACGAATCCGACGAGGACGGCCTGCCCGGCTACCTCGGGGCCATCGCCCGCCGGGCCGGGATCGCCCGCGACGCGCACCTTGTCCAAGCCATTATTCACCTTGTGAAATCGGGCCGCCGCGTTTTCGTCACCGCCGGCTCCGCCCATGCCGTCAAGATCGAGGCGGCCCTGCGGGCGGCACTTCAAGTCAAATAAGAATGCCCGCTGGTCAACCGTCTCGGGGTTAAGACAATCGTCCGCTTTTCCGGACGGTGGCGAAGGGCTCTCATTGATATTCCTAGGGGGACACAAAGGCATGTTTCTTGCTGGAAAAACTGTGTTATCTTGAATCCGGGCAGGGCCTTTGATAGGGTTTTGCCTATGTGGGGAGGGGATATGCGACACGATTTTCGGCGATTGATCATTTTGGGATTGTGCCTCAGCATCACCGCCGTCGCCCTGTTACCTGCGCAAGAATCCCTGCTTCAAGTCCGCGCCTTTCTGATCACGGAACCGTCTGGAAAATCGCGGACGAGCCCGGTTGAGTTCTTGGCCGCGGTTTCCGATCCCCGGCTGGCACCCCTTAAATCCGCCGTCAACGGGTCGGAAAGCGATTTACGATCCGCCGCGATTCGGGCCATACCCGGAATCCGCGAGATTGAATCGGCCGAGAGCCTGTTTTCCCTGATCTTCTTCTGGGACGGTCAAGCTCTGGCGCTGAGTGATTTCGTCATTCAACCGCCGGCCGCCCTTCGGTTCGAGATTACTCCCGCTTGGCGCTTCGACGGAGCCTTGAGCTTTAAGTTGGCCCTTTACGCCAAGGAAATCTCGCCATGGCCGATTGCGGGGAGCAAAGAAGAATCGGCCGCCGTGAGAAGTCTGCGGGCGGCCGTGCATCCGGACTTCTTCAAAAGTCGTATGGAGAAGCTTTTGGAGAAAGAGGTCGCGCTGGCCGTCGAGGAACCGGGACTTCTTTTCCTTCCTTTTAATAGCAAGACAATTGTCTTGCTCCTCATGCCGGCGTCGCGCCCTCAGCCGATCCTTCAGGCTCTCCCGATCTATCCTGACGATCTCATCCGCCAAGGGATCGCCGGGCAGGGCCGTTATCGAGTCAGCATCGATGAAAAAGGCAAAGTCCGCAACGTCGCCGTGAAGACTTCCGTCCATCCTTTCCTTGACGACGCCGCCATACAGGCCATCCGGCAATGGACGTTCGAGCCGGTCCTCAAAGGCTTTAAGGCCTCGGCCGCATCATTCGATTGGACGGTCGATTTCGATCCGGCCCGGTGGCCCGTGACGGCCGCCCGGCCGCAGGCCGGCGCGCTCGAGCCCTATTCTCCCGAATTGAAAAAGATCCTTCTCCTGGGGGCGTCCTACTGCCGGCGATTGTCGGAGGCGGCGCTGGATTTTGTTTGTCAGGAATCCATCCGCTCCATTGATTGTGCCCTTCACCTGCCCGAAAAAACTGTGGCTGAAGAAATTAAGACCACTACGAAGCCGACCGGCGGCGGGGAATTCATTGCAATCGCCAATCGGAGGGCCTCCCTGTCGAGAGATCCATTCAAAACCAAGACTTATCGTTTCAGCAGTGATTTCCAGATGATCCGAAAGGAAGGCCGGACGACGGAGCGGCGAGCTCTCTTGGAATCGAACGTCAAAAAAGCCGCCAAGGGAGCCGGCCTGCCCGACGAAAAGCGCTACGCCTCTTTGAAGCCTTTGTTCGCGCCGCTGGATGTGCTGGCCGCTGATCGCCAGGAGTCATATGACTTCCGCCTTCTAGGGCAGGAAAGAATACGCGGCCGGTCGGTCGCCGTTATCGAGGCGACCGCCCGGTCCGGCGCGGCGAGCCGCATCCCGGCCGCTAAGATTTGGATCGACTCCGAAACCTCCCAGATTCTCCGCTGCGAGACGCAAGGCCTGCCGGTCGAAGGCTACGAATTCGTGTTCGAAGAAGCGTCCCGGATCGGCCTCAGTCCCCTGGGGACGATGACGGCGGATTACGAAGAGGAGAAGAACGGAGTGCTTTTCCCGAGCCGCGTCTCTCTCCTCATCGAGTACCTGGTGCCCCAATGGGGCGTCGGCAAGCGGGTCCGCGTCGATACCCAGATTCGTTACGACAAATATAGGTTCTTCACCGTCGACACGGAGCATGCCATTATCAAGTTTTAGCGTCAGCGTGTTTTTCGGATCCCTTGTTTCTTTGAAACTGCGAAGAACCAACCCCCCAATAAATAATTGGGGATTACGTATACTGTCCCCCTATTTTTTTAAGGCGGCGAAGAACCAGCCCCAGAGCTTCTTGTGAAACTCGAAGCTGGGCGGATTCTTCTCCAGGATCGTTCGGCAGGCGAATAGATTCTTGTCGTCGGGCGCGACCTTGTACTTCGGCGTCGCGTCCCAAAGCATCGGGAATTCCGGGTGGAACTGGACGCCCAGGACATTGGGGTACTTCTCGTGCTCGATGGCCTCGACCACCTTGCCGTCCACCGACGTGGCGATGACCTTGAAGCCCTTGCCGATCTTCTCGGCCGACTGATGGTGGGCACTCATGACATAGGGCAGGGCGTCCGGCTTCATCCCCAGGGCGACTACGAGCTTACCCGTCTCGGCTAGCCGGATGGGGTGCAGCATGTAGGGAATGAGGCTCTTCTCGAGCGGGGCGAGCTTGGGGTAAGGGTTGGTATGCCAGGCGAACGATCCCAAGCGGATGGCGTCCTGCACCGTCCGGGCGAAATAAGACTCCGACCAAATGTCCTGGATGAGCGTTCCGCCCGTGCCGACGTTCAAGCTCTGCATGCCCAGGCAGATGCCGAGGATGGGGAAATCGGGCCGCTTCTCGAGATAGGCCTTGAAGGCGGGGTCCTGCGAACCGCCCAGCAGGTGGAAGATCGCGGTCAGCTCGATATAGTGGCGGTAGGGATCGGTGACGACGGTGTGAAGGCTCATCTCCTCGCCGTAGGCGGCAGGGACGATATCCGGCCCGCCGTTGAAGACGATCCCGCTGCTGAGATCGAAGATCTTTTCCAGCTCGGCCGAGGCGGCGTTCTTCTTGTAAAGCGAATCCAGCCCGATGTCGGCTTGGATGGTGTGGAAATGGATCCAATCCAGGTTGTTGTCCTTGACGAACTTCTCCGCCTCGGCGTAGTTCGTCCGTTCCCTCTCGTGGTGGACGCCGACGATCTCCCAATCGGCGTAGGGGATAAATCCTTGATCCTTGACGGCGATCAGGGCTTTAAGCGAGCCGACCGAAGGATAGAAGACCGCCAGCCGGACCTTGCCCTGCGGCGCCTGGGCCGTGTCGAAGAAGCGGGCCGGCGCTTGGGCGGCGAACGCCGCCGTCGCGATGACGGCTATCATGACCACACCGCCCAGGATAATTCGTTTCTGATGGCTCATGCTGTCCTCCCTCGGCGATCCATTTGCGCGATCAAACCGGTTTGGCCGCCTTCATCACCGCGTCGATGACGGCGGCGCGAAGGAGGTCGATCTTGTAGCCGTTCTCGGACAAAGGCGCGGCGTCCGCGGCCGCCTTGTCGACGGCTTGGCGGATGTTGCCTTCGGTCGGGCGCGAGCCC